>JBCCXG010000200.1:0-9411 GCA_039191945.1 Bacteroidota bacterium | reverse complement strand
GGTAGGGGTCTTGGTGGGAAGACCTAGAATTGCACCTCGAACTTGGTTCTATTCCCTGTTAAAATGGAAATGGAATAGATTTCGATATTCAATTTGTAATTAATCCAACTTATTCCATCATTCAGAATATTATTCTGGATACCGCAACAAGTTCCTTACTGTTTGAAAATTGGTGATTCCCTTTTTGGGAATTGCACTGAGGGGAGAAGCCAGCCAACAAATGTGACGAGCCGGAAAAATAAAAACCACCTCCGCCGGAGGTGGTCTTTATAGGATTATACTACTTAGTTTAACTTATGTGTCTTCTAACGAAAAAAATCGTGAAAGCGTTTGTACACTAGTTTCCTCTAGTATCCTGCATTCTGTTCGATATTATAGATTTCGATCTCCCTTTCTGGAATTGGAAGTACCAATTCATTGGCATCATAGGCCAGTGATCCTACTGGTAACTGCCATCGTTTGAAGTCATGTAGCCGAAAGCCTTCGAATGCTAACTCCTTGAGGCGTTCATTCCTGATGTCCGCCATGGAGACTGTCGCTAAAGGATCCAATCCAGCGCGTGCGCGGATTGCATTGATATCATCCAGCGGTGTTGCACCCACCGAGGTGCCTTCCTCGAAGTTGGCTTCGGCACGCGTAAGGTACATCTCTGCCAGACGGATGACCTGGACGTTGAGGTTGGGATCACCCCATTTGGCACATTGGATCTGCCCTGAGTTTTGTCCACCTACTCCGATGTAGTACATCTGACCCACACTCCCGATCGTAGCGGTCTGGCCGAGATCATTTTGCAAACCTCCGCGAAGATCTCCATCCTCAAAACTGTCGATAAATGCCTGTTGCACCTGGACATCGCCACGTCCGGCACCAAATAGCCGGGCGTAAAACGTTGTGAGGCCGGCATTGTTCGTACCCGCATTGCTCAGGGAGTTTTGCTGTATGGCAAAAACGTCTTCTGGCGTATTCGAGGCAGCATTGAAGGCACCAAGCGGTGATGGGTTCAGCAGATACTCACCCGATTCGACCACACGGCTGGCCTCAGCGGCTGCATCGGTGAAATTGCCCTGTTGCATGTGCACCCTGGACAAGATGGCCGACACCGCGTAAGTAGATAACGAGATGCCGTTAGTACCAAAGTCCTCTAGGAGCGTTTTTGCGGTCATTAGGTCGGACAAAACTTGCTCGTAGACATCCGACACGCTCCCCCGACCCAAGCTCGCCACCGCGTCTGCAGATGCAACGTCCAATATGGGTTCCAATACAAGTGGAACTCCGGGATCATTAGCTTCGCTTCCCGTTCCCCATGGTTGACTATAGAAGCGAACCAGGTTGAAATAGACGATCGCACGAATGGCCCGGGCCTGACCTTCTAGGTTCGCCCTGGTTTCCGTTGTCTCGGCGAGATCGAGGTTGGCCAGTACGATATTGGTAGAGTTGATCACATCATACCCGCGGATCCAGTTGTCGCGTACCATCGTATTCGTCGTGGCAAAAGCTTTGTTGAAAGCTTCGCGGTACGTGGAAAAAGAACCACCCCAGACGACGTTGCCATCCGCAGATAGCATTTCACTGAGTAGGTTAAAATCTCCTCCGTAAAGCTCGCCAGCTTCGTTGGTGCCAAAAGTTCCTTTCAGCCCTGCATACGCCCCAAATAGGACAGAGGTAAGATTTTCTTCGTTTACCAGCACCTCATCGGTGGCCACAAATTGTCGAGGACTGACGTCCAATTGGTCATCGCAACTGATTGTTGCGATTAGCATTCCGAGTATTACAAGTATTCTATTCGTTCTTTTCATGTCTGTTCTCAATTAAAATCCAACTTCAACTCCCAACGTGAAAGTCCTCGCCTGGGGCGCAGTGTAGAAGTCTGTCCCTTGGATAAGATTGATGTTAGTCACTGTCCGGTTGGTGCCTGGTGTCGACACTTCTGGATCCCATCCGGTATAGTCGGTCAGGGTCCAAAGGTTGACCCCGCTGAAAAAGACTCGCGCCTTGCTCATCTTCAACTGACTGATCCAGCTGGAAGGGAAATTGTAGGCCAGGGTCAAGGTCTTCAATCGGAGGTAGGACGCATCTTGCAAGTACCTCGATGATGCACGATCCCCTACACCACCGACAAGTTCAGCTCGAGGAATATCGGTGATGTCCCCGGGCTCTCTCCACCTTCGCAGCTGATCCCGGGTTTGGTTATCCACAAAGCCTGAGGCATTGTTGGATTGGAAGGTACCCCCCAAATTGTACACCTGATTGCCGGAGACAAACTGGAAAAAGATGCCGAGGTCGATCCCTTTGTAGGAGAAATTGTTGTTGAGCCCACCGATGAAATCTGGATTGGGATCGCCAATCACAACGTTCTGCGCGAGGTTGTAGTCGGCAGTGACTAGCTCGTCACCGATGTGCTGCACGGTAAAGACGTCACCCGCGCTGATTTCTTCGTCAGAAGCTTCTCGGTTGAGGAAGTATAGCGCATCCCCGTTGTCAGGGTTGACCCCAGCGTATTCCCTTGAGACGAACACACCTAGTGGCTCTCCTTCCCTTGCCCGATTGACGTTGGCAATGAGGTCAGCACCGTTGAGCTTAGTGATCTTATTTTCGTTGAAGGCGATATTGAAACTGGTACTCCAGCTAAACTCGCCCACCAAGTTGTCTGAGTTCAAGACGATTTCGATGCCCCGATTCTCCAGCTCTCCGACGTTTTCGAAAATTGATGTAAACCCGGAAATCGCTGGCAGTGTACGACTCAGAAGTAGATCTGAGGTCAGCTTTTGATAGTAGTCAATTTCACCGCTGATCCGATCATTGAGGAGTCCAAAATCCACACCGATATCGTACTGGAAGGTGGTCTCCCATTTGAGATCAGGACTATCCAGTGTCCAGGGTCTCAAACCTGCTGTGCTGGTATAGTTGGCACCAGCGAACGTACCAAGGTGCGCAAATCGTGCCACCGGGGCGTTACCGATGAGCCCTGCACTTGCCCGCAACTTGAGGAAGCTGAGAAGAGGGTTGTTGGCAAGAAATGATTCTTGCGTGAGTATCCATCCCGCGGAGGCAGCGGGAAAGAAGCCGTATTGATTGCCGCTACCAAATTTGGAGGAGCCATCGATCCGACCGCTCAAGGACAGCAGATAGCGATCTCTCCACTTTAGGTTGGTTCTTACAAAATAGCTGAGGAAGGCGAAGGCATCCACAAACGATGTTTGATTGATGTTCTCGGCAGCGCTCTGAATCGTGTTCAGGTCGTCCGTAGGAAATCCGATCGCCTGCACACTGGTGCGATTGCGGTCCTCTTTCTGGAAGGAGGTACCTAAGACCGCAGATAGGTTCAAATCGTCGAAGGAGGTATTGTACGAAAGGAAAGTGGTCGTGGTGTAGTTGACTACTCTTACCGCACGACTCAACCCCTGACCTCCTGGTGAGCCCGTTTGGGTGATGCGTCCCTGGTAAACATCCTCTTGCTGGTCCAATACATCCAACCCAAACTCTGTCCGCAAGCTTAGCTCGGGCAGGAAGCTGTATTGCGCATAGACGTTGCTGAGGTTACGAAAGGTGACGTTGGTGATCGATGCGTTTTCTTTCTCGATTAGCCCATTGTAGTAAATGGTATTGGGGTTAGGCTCGCCATCCACAAACGCGGGCTGGGTCGGTGCGAGTGCCACCAGTTGGAGAGGTGTAGCAAATGCATTGTCATTGGCCACACGATCGAGCTCGGATCGGATGATGTTGATCCCGCCTCCGACGAGGAATTTGTCGTCCACGTTTTGATCAACATTGATTCGTCCACTGATTCGATTGAAATCATTATTGATGACAATCCCCTGCTGATCACTGTACGATGCCCCAATGAAAAACTTCGTTTTGGCGGAACCTCCACTGGCGGAGACGTCAATCTGGGTGAAGCCCGCGTTGTCTTCGAATGCTTCTTCTTGCCAATCCGTGTTTGTCGTCTGATCAGAAAAGAAGCCAGCAATCAGCCCAAAGCCATCCACTGGATCTTCAAGCAACAGTTGTGCGGCGTCGATCTGGTCTTGTGTCGGGTTGGCGGGGTCGATTCCCGGGACACCCAGCACATCTCTTTGATAGCGTAGCGTGGCCTCGGTATAGATCTCTCGGTACTCGGCAGCATTCATCCAATCCATTTTATTGGTTGGGCTGCTGGCTCCAGCTTGTACTCGGAGGTTGACATTCGTCTTACCTTCCGATCCCCTTCGGGTGGTGATCAAAACGACACCATTAGCTGCACGAGAGCCATAGATCGCGGCGGCAGACGCGTCTTTGAGTATTTCGATGGACTCTATATCCGCAAAGTTGATGTCAGAAAGTGGGTTGAGGGGTTGATTGTTGGTGACACCCTGGTCTTCTGAGGTGATGATTACACCATCTACGACGTACAGGGGTTGGTTGCTGGCTGATAAGGAGGATGATCCCCTTACTCGGATTTTGATGCCCTCTCCAAGCTTGCCACTGGATCCCTCGATGAATACACCAGCGGTCCTTCCCATGATGGCCGATTCGACACTATTGACGGGGACGTCCCGTATCTCTTCACCTGATACCCGGGCAATGTTGCCCGTCAAGTCTTGCTTGATTTGAGTACCATAACCCACGACGATGACCTCTCCCAGTTGTTGCACGTCAGAAAGCATCTCAACGTCGATGACCGTTCGCGCACCAACCTCGACTTCTTGTGTTTCCAGCCCGATAAAGGAGAATACAAGAATGGCATTTTCATTGGGGACCTGCAGGCGATAGTTGCCATCAATATCGGCCGATGTCCCTGTGGACGTGCCTTTTAAGATCACGTTGGCGCCTGGTACGGCCGCTCCTTGATTATCCGTGACCCTCCCTGAAACGACCCGCTGCGCAAAACTCGAAAAGCTCAGACACAACGATATCAGTAAAAGTAAGTTTACTCTCATACACAATAAAAAGTTTGTTTTTCTACATTACTAGCCAGCGTAAGGTTAGAAGTAAAAAGAGGGGCTCAATTGTAAAAAAGAGCCTCTTGCGCCATAGGGGAAAGCTGTTTGTGCGGTTAGGGGCCTGCAAATAGCCAAAGGGCCTGGCCTGGATCTGAATAATGGTAAAAAGTCCCGAGAACTATTGTACTGGGATGAAGACCAGCTTTTTGGTGTCGAAGAATTCCATCTTAAATGCCGAGCGCAGTTCCATGATCTCGTGAGGCCTGCCTAGCTCTGCTAGCTCCTCGGTAAGATCTCCGCCTTTGAGGCAAATCAAACCATTGGGTCGATTTTGTCGCTCATCTCTTTTGACCTGACGATGGCACCAATTATACAACTTAGCGGCCCGGGCGACTGCCCGCGTTACGACATAGTCAAAGGGACCTCTTGCGATCTCGGCCCTCTGGTGCTTAGCCTCGACATTGGTCAGACTTAGTGCGTTAGCCACCTCGGTGACCACTTTGATCTTTTTTCCTATCGAGTCTACCAATAGGAAAGAAGTTTCGGGATAGAGTATCGCTAAGGGAACCCCCGGGAAGCCACCACCTGTGCCGATATCTAGGACATAAGCCCCCGGCTGAAAAGTGAAAAATCGAGCGATGGATAGTGAGTGCAGCACGTGCCGTACGTACAATTGTTCAATGTCCTTGCGGGAGATGACGTTGATGCGTGCATTCCAATGGGTGTACAGTGGCGCTAGCTCAGCAAACTGCTCTTTTTGCTTGGGTGAGAGGTCGGGGAAGTATTGAATAATGAGCTCCAGGCCTTCGGCGGGCATGATGGACCTTAGATGTGTTTTTTCTTGTCTTTGACCAGATCGTACATCAGCTCCCTTGCCCGGTGTAGCTGTGCCTTGACCGTGCCCAGTGGGGCGTCAAGCTCCTTGGCGATCTCCTCGTAGGATAGCTCATCGAAGTACCGAAGTTTGACCAGGCGCTGGTACTTAGCGGGAAGCTTGGTGACGAACATCCGTACCAGCTCGATCTTTTGAGTTTTGATCGTCTCCTCATCAGGTGTCAGGTTGCGATCCTCCACGTCAATATTGACGGAGTCTCCGCTATCATCTGTAAATGAGGTGTTGAGGCTGTAGGTCTCTAGTTTCTTTTTTCGGATAAAGTCGATGGCGTTGTTAGTGGCAATTCGGAACAGCCAAGTGCTGAAGGTGTAGTCTTTTTTGAAACGCTTCAGGTTGCGAAAAGCTTTAGCAAAAGCTTCAATGGTTAGGTCCTCGGCATCGTCCACATTGCGGACCATCTTCAAGATCATATGATAGACGGGCTTCTTATAGCGATCCATCAGCTCGGCAAATGCACTTTCGTCGCCTTGCTCAGTTGCCAAATCGATCAATTCGAAATCTCGAAGAGCTTTGTCAGAAAATTGCCGATTTACTTCCATTTAATACGCCTCCTAAAGAATGACACCAGTCCCATTGCGGGTATAAACAAGGCATACGCGAAGTCAAGAAGTGGAGTTATCCAATAAGGATATCCATGTCCCATTTTTCGAGCAGACCCCCAAAATAATAGCGCCTTTGCTGCCAGGACCCCAATCAGAACGGCAGAAATCGTGATTACTTCGAACTTCAAAGAAGCTAAAATAATGAAACATAGCCAAAGCAAAAGGTGAAAGCTGGTCCTCAAGAGGTGTTTTGCCACGACTGGCTTTTTGTAGAATCTACCGACGGATAAGTGCCTCTTTTTCTGCTTGAAGTAATCACTCCAACTGGTTTTTGGCTTAGACCAGACGAGGCTTTTACTCCCAAGCAGCACTTGGGTCCTCTTGCGATGGACATGGTGTTGTAGAAAGAGATCGTCATCCCCTCCGGTGATCCCTTGGAACCGATTGAATCCTTTCGATGCGATGAAAAGTGATTTTCGATAGGCGAGGTTGCGACCGACACCCATATAGGCAAAGCCAAGCAATGCTGACGACGCATAGTACCACGCGGTTAAGAAGGTCTCGTACTGAATGAACGCATTAAGGAAGCCCTTGTCTCTCAAGTAGGGGCTATAGCCTATGACGGCGTCTGTCTGATCATCCATGGCGGCGGCCATGGAGGTCAGCCATTGGTCAGAATTAGGTCTGCAGTCCGCATCTGTGAGCAGGACCCATTGGTGTTGCGCACCCTTGATGGCCAACGTTAGTCCATATTTCTTAGGGTGAAATTGGTCGGGCAAGTAGTCTACGATCAATGTCTTCAAGTTGGGATGGTCTGGCTCCAGTGACTTGAGGAAATCCAGACTATTATCAAAACACCTATCGAGTACGATGCTCACCTCATATGATGCATAGTTTTGACTGAGCAGCAATGGCAACAGCTCTCGGAGGTTTTTCTCCTCATTGCGCGTACATACAATAATGGAAATGGGCGGTGGTGGCGCTTGTGGTTCTGGAGGCCGGTAAGTGATGACGGCCAGGGAGTTGATCAGGGAAATCAGTAAATGGGCTCCAGCGGCACCCATGAACAGATAAAAAATGATTTCTGACAATGGCAGCATGCGGCCGCAAATATAGACCGTCCGGTGACTGATTTGCCGAGTGAGAAATTTATTTTTGCTCATTGAAAACCAAGGAAGTAGTTGGACTTTAGACTGATATCAACCGATGCAAAGAGCCACGCCAGAGCAGGTGAGGTAGAAACGGATCACGGCAAAATAGAGACGCCGATTTTCATGCCTGTGGGTACTGCCGCTACGGTCAAAGCCGTACACCAGCGCGAGTTGAGGGACGACATCGGTGCTCAAATTATTCTTGGTAATACCTATCATCTTTACCTAAGGCCAGGACTGGAAATCATCAATGAGGCGGGTGGGCTGCATCGGTTCAATGGCTGGGAAGGCCCGATCCTGACGGATAGCGGAGGCTATCAGGTATACTCGCTGGGGGACAACCGTCGTATTGAGGAAGTAGGGGTGACGTTTCAGAGTCATATCGACGGCTCAAAGCATATGTTCTCTCCCGAACATGTGATGGATATTCAACGCTTGATTGGGGCAGACATCATCATGGCTTTCGATGAGTGCACGCCTTATCCCTGCGATATGGAGTATGCACGCAATTCCATGCATATGACACATCGTTGGCTCAAGCGATGTATCGACCGTTTCCAACAGTCAGAAGGACACTATGGCTACCAGCAGACACTTTTTCCGATCGTGCAGGGCAGTGTATACACTGACTTACGCAAGGCATCCGCTGAGGTCATTGCTGAGGCGGACATGGAAGGAAACGCGATCGGCGGTTTATCGGTCGGTGAACCCCACGATATGATGTACGAAATGACCGAGATGGTTTGCGGCATACTACCACAGGCCAAGCCGCGATACCTGATGGGTGTGGGTACGCCGGCCAATATTTTAGAGTGCATCGCCTTGGGGGTGGATATGTTTGATTGTGTCATGCCTACGAGAAATGCGCGAAATGGCATGTTATTTACGTCAGAAGGGGTGATCAACATTCGAAATGAAAAGTGGAAAAAGGACTTCAGTCCCATTGACCCGGCGCTAGGGGGATATGTGAGTACTGCCTACACCCGTGCGTACTTGCGACATTTGATCACCAGTAACGAAATGTTGGGCCCCCAGATCGCCAGCGTGCACAACCTGACGTTTTATTTATGGCTGGTCAGACAGGCTCGTCAGCACATTTTGCAGGGTGATTTTGCGAGATGGAAGAATACCATGGTAAAAAAGGTCACGCAGCGATTGTAGCGATGAAGAAAATCGACATATATATATTGAAGAAGTTCATCGGGACCTTCATCTTCGTGGTTTTTGGGTTGCTTGCGATTATATGTGTCATCGACTTTACGGAGAAAAATGATGACTTCATCAAGAACAATGTCTCCGGGAGTATGATCGGGCTGTACTACCTCACATTCATCCCTTTTATCGCAAGTCTGATTACGCCCATTACCACATTTATTGCTGCAGTTTTCGTGACCTCAAAAATGGCGGCGAAGTCTGAGATTATTGCAATTTTAGCGAGTGGAGTCAGCTTTCGCAGACTTATTCTGCCCTATTTTATCGGAGCGGTGTTGATCGCAGGGGCTAGCTTCTATCTCAATAGCTATGTAATACCTGATACCAACAAGTACCGCATCAACTTCGAAATCGCCTATTTGGGCAAGCCCTTTTATTTCAGTGATCGTAATATCCACTTTAAGATTGGTGAGGATCAATACATTTACATGGACCGGTACAACAACCGCCGGGAGATGGGGTACAAGGTGACCTTGGAACTGATCCAAGACCTTAAGCTCCGGGAGAAAATCCATGCGCAGCGAATCGAATGGGATACTGCCACAGAGCGGTGGACATTGATCGACTGGCAGAAACGGACGCTCCTCGACGGATACGAGACCTTCGACGGCGGAAAGAAGCTGGACACCCTGCTGAATTTGTATCCCAAGGACTTTGACAGCAAAGAGAGACTTTGGGAGACTCTGACGATG
>JBCCXG010000199.1:0-9424 GCA_039191945.1 Bacteroidota bacterium | reverse complement strand
TCTCAACGCATCATCGAACCCATCGCCATCCGCATCATACACCAGGGCATCCACCAAGCCATTTCCATCTGGAGGATTACCATTCGGAAAATTGACGGCGTCACCAAGATATACAGCTACGGCATCACCCCCGTTTTGGAGCTGGTTGCTGGCGAAGGTAAAGGAAGACACGTTGTCGACTTCAGAATTGCCAATCACCAGGTAGCCGCCAGCAGAGAGTGTGCCGCTCAAATCAACGGTTCTGTAACTCGCATCGGTCGGTGAATTACCATTGAAAAACACAAGGACAAACTCGTCAAGCGATAAATCAGCGCCGTCTGCGTTGTAGAGTTCGATGAACTCTCGGTCATCGGTGCCATCTGTATTAGCATCCAACTCGTTGATAACTAGACCCGGAGGAACGACGAAAATATCGAACGTCTGAGGTGCACTCTCATCGACACCCAACCCGTCTGTACCGCCATTATCTCTGAGGGTGACAGAAACCTCAGCGAGACCGTAAGTGCCTGGTGCTGGGGAGAATGCTAAATCGCCAGAGGCGGCATCTATCGTTGGCAGTGAGCTAAATAAGGATTGCTGACCGAGCGGGACCTCAACATCAAAGATCAAGGCTTGTGTACCTCCATCGTTATCGGTGATATTTTGCGCAAATCCCGTGACCGAAAATGCTCCAATATTGTTAGCCACCGTTTGATGTGGATCGCTAATCAGGTCAAAAGATGGAGCAGAGTTTGGAGGGAGGGTGCTGGTATTGGTACCAACCCCTGTATCGTATTGTAAGGCATTGAAAGGCGGAACTCTCCTCCCCGAATAAATGACAAAATAGTAGGTAGTCCCGATGTCCAATCCCGTCACCGTAACGTTGGGATTGGAGGCAGCGCCGGAATAAATGGCCTGCGGACCTACTCCGGACCACGTTGTAGAAACCGAAGGGGACGCAAAAAGTGGTGGCGGGGAGAATCCAGTCGGGGCGTCATTGATAAAAACGATGTAACCATCAGGAAAACTTGCGGAAGGTGTCCAACTGGCAAGGGTCAGCGTCGAGGTCGTTGCAGGACCAAAGACCGGAGAGGAGACTGAGATATCCTCACTCAAGTCAGTGGAAAATATTGCAACCGCTGCACTCTCTTTCTCCGTAAGCGTCGTCGGTTTCGGCGTCGATCCAGCTACGTTACTTGAAAATGATGGACTGCTATTTGACAAGAACAGGCAGATAGCGCACATGCAGTAGATGAGTCCTTTTGGACCAAGTAGCTTCCAGGGTTTCATCGGTTTGTCTTTAGTATTCTTTGGTTGTATGTCGTTTGGCGCAGTGCGCCAAAAATGGGTCTCTGTCTGTAAAGGTCGTCAATTTTCTGATAATCAACATATTCGAAACCTGATGCCTTACGGATGTTCGTGCCTCTTGATACCATGATTATCTCATTAAATCCCCCTTCGTATTCACTTTCATCAAACTCAGCAGGTTGTTGCCCTGACCAAGATCTACCGTCGACAGTATGAGTAGGCTACCATCTGTCGTGACCACAATGTCATTGCCCGTGTCATTCCCAGCCGTTAGGCCGTACCCTCGTTCAAAGGCTTCGAGATGGTTACCTGACTGGTCCGTCTGCAGCAACATGATCTCGCTTCCCTTATCCAAGGTGGGCATGACCCCCACGATGAAGTAATTGCCATTTGGCCCGAACGTGATACCCCTTCCGACCCCATTGTTTCCGGTACTTGCCGAAACACCCAGCGTATCTCTTTGATCAATTGTAATCGTACCGGAGGCGTTGTAACTAATGTTTACAAAGAATGGGAAGGCACTTGGCCCTCGAGAAGAAGAGCCCGTGATCACGTAGCCATCGTCACGCTTGTACACGTCAAAAACTTCCTCGTTGTAGTTGTCCTCTCCCCCAATGACGATCGATATTTCCTCATTCCCCCGTGGACTGAAAATATCGTTCAGTGCCATCACCAGAATATTGGTCCCCCGTGAAGAGGTCCTTTGCGTAGTGCCAATGATAACGATGTTGTCGTCAGCAAATCGATCGACATATAGCACATCATCTCTTCCCTCAAAGCCTCGCGTCCTTTGCACCAAAATAGAGTCAGGATCCGCAGGATTGATCCTGGCCAGATAGATCTGTTGCTCATCCGCGCTATTGCTGGATAGCGGATCCCCAGGCTGCAATACGGCATCGGCAGTGCCCACAAGTACTAACTCTTCGTTATCAGCAAAAAGGTCCTTTCCAGCCAATGATACCCCATCTATTGATATCCAACCCTGTTGCTCGAGCCCAAAGTCCAGGTCAAAGATGGCCCAGGTCAGGCTGCTAAAATTTGCATTCTGGGAGGATCCTATGAAATACAACTGGGAGCCTTCCCTGCGCAACGATCCGGCGATATCATTGAAGCGAGCTTCCGAACCGAAGGTAGCGGTATCTGTCAAGTCATAGGTCTCTGACGCAATCTCATTTCCGTTCGCATCGACCTTCAGCAGGTAGAGATCCGACTGCGCTTCTTCGGCGCTGATTTGGACCCCATAGAGAATGCTTTCTCCAGACTCACTCAGATACAATATTTCCTCTCCACCTTGTATTCCGGCCTCTCCATAGTACTTCAGGAAAGTATCCCCAGGACCAAGATCTTCAGCATCTGAGCACGAACCGATGACGATGATGATGAAAAGAAGAAGTGGTAAATTTTTAATCATCATATGTCCCTTTTAGTTGTTCAAGCGCTTTGGGTTGTAAATAGACAGCGTGTAGCCAATGGTGAGGGAGAGAAAATCCAGCCTCAGATTGTCCTCCACGTGCCCTAAGTCGAAATTGATGCTTTGGTTGGAGTAGCGATTGTCTTCGTCTATGTAATTGAAAAAACTCTTTTCGTACCTGAATTCAGCAGTCAAAAAGTGTGTCTGTACCGGGAATCGAAGCCCAATACCGGCAATAAAGGAGGCATTGTGTCGATTGACCTGATTAGAGGCCAGCAAGTCCACATTATCTGCTAGCGTGAATTGGGAGCCCCCACGTCGGGTTGCATTGACATAGCGCGCTGAAATGAGAAAATCGTAGCTCAATCCGATCAGGCCATAGGGTTGGAATCCCCCCCTTTTGTCGTAGTTCAAGGTATACCTGGCCATGATTGGTAATCTGGCGTAGACCTGGCTATTGGTAATGTTGTTATTGAAAAAGGGATCGTTGAAGAAATTGTCAACATCGTAGCTACTGGCCCGTACTTGTAGGCCTGCGACACCCTCTAAGCCCGCTTTGAAATACTGTTCGTAGGTCACCTCTCCGTTGAAGCCAATCCGACGAACGCCTGCTGCATCTTGGTTCTCAACTCCTCCACGCCCATTGTAAAACTTATTGTCGAAATTGGCGTCGGAGGCTGTGAAACTATCCATGACCTGTGGGAAGGACGTATTGATGCCTGCCCTGAAACCAATTCGGAATATTGGGCGGGTTTGAAATTGGTTGTAAAGCAATCGCAATTCCGCTGGATCGACTCTCTCATCGAGTTGATGTTCGGGATCCACCCTCAAGAGGCTTATCAGGGATCTTTCAGCCTCTGGTTCGTTATCGGTGAAGATGTGGACCAACGTCAGCAGTCGATAGGCCCTTATCCTTTCTTCTTTGGAGAAATCCCCATCTCTCCTGCCAAAACAATCCCCGATATTGTCAGGAATGCTCTGCAACCGTCCATTCTCATAGTCGCGCTCTGCTTGCACCAGGCGCTGGCTACAAGTTTGCGCACTTGCAGAAATCACGGTCAATGCCAAAATGGCCCCTAGTAGTTTTTCTCTCATATCAGTCACTGGTCAAGGCCAGGTCGAGTGAGGGCATTAAGAAGGCCCCATCTCAACCAGCCACATCTCCTTCGGCTTTCGGTTTGTCTTCGCACGTGTAGTTGTAAGGTATTTCATCCCCTACGTACTGTCTCCACTGTGTATCGGACATGTTTGCGTTGATGAAATCACAAAGTCTTCCGGCCATCTCTTCAGGCAGCAACGGGTACAATCGTAGCAGACCATCCGCACTGGCACTTATGATGAATTCTCCCGACGGATGAAAATCTATATCCCAAACCCAACCTTCGTGATCGGTCATCTGAGTAGGTAAGTCAAAAATGTTGAGCCTGTCCCAAAAGCGCACGGTCTTGTCTTTGGCCGAGCCTGCAATAAGGCGGCTGTTGGGACTGAATTCTACATCGGTGACCGGGGAACTAAATCCGCGGAGTTCGGGCCCCTCCTGCTGTCGGCGATCCATATTCCACATCTGGATGTATCCCGCATTGGTCTGATCACTGTATCCACCAATGGCCAACAGTTCGCCATCATCGCTAAAGGTCAGCGCGGTGACCGGCTTCTTGTACCGAGTATCCCTGACAATTTTTGTTGCGACGACTGGATCTGCTGACAGGTCCCATTTGAATAGTTCACCCTCCTCTGTGCCGCCCACTAGTACTTTCCCGTTTGGTGACAAGGCAAGGGATTTCACTCGGACGTCCAAAAGGGCTAGCACGGCCGTTTGGTTGAAATCGCTTTTCAAAATCTTGCCATCTGCCCCGGTCGAAATAAAGCCCGAATTGTCCGGCAGGAAGATCAGATCAAATATGGCTCCTTGATGCCCTGGTATTCGTTTCGGCTCTGTACTCTTCCGGAGATTGTACAAAAGGATATCATCGCGATTGGTGCCCAGCGCCAGCCAATTCTCATCATCGCTGATGTTGACCACGCGATTGACCTTGCGACTCGAAAAGACCTCCACAGTATCCCTGGTTTCAGTATCCCAACGAAGCAGCTTACCATCGCCCCCCGCGGAGTAGATACGTTCGCCGCCTGCTGCGAATGCCACCGATCGTACAGCCACCACTTGTTGCTCGCCGTTGACCAGGGCCGCATGACCATGGTATTGATTCAAGATACTATCCCCAAGGTTTTTGGTCTTGGCGATCGCGGAGTCTGATCGGATGTCAATGACTCCCTGCAAGGCGGAGTAGACCCCCGCATAGATATCCGTATTGTACGGCTTGGTCTTATCGCCATACTCTTCGTGAAACAAGAAGGCCTGCTTAGCGATCAGCGCTTTGAGTTCTTTCTCATTTTCCGGCAGGTCTTTGGCCTTAATGGACATCGACAGGGCGATGGCCTGGTACCTCAATCGGTTGGCTCGCTCAGATGCGATCTTCGCTTCCTGCTCTCGCTCTTGAGCAAGGAGGGTCTGCTCATTGGCGAGTCGCGCATTTTCATCGGCGCGCCGCGTAGCTGCCTCAGCTTGAAGCCTTCGTTGATTGGCAAGCTCACTCGCAGCCACCGCTTCTTCCCTGGCGGCAACAGCTTCTTTGGTAGCGTCTTCTGCATCATTTCTGGCCTTTTCCGCCTCCGCGGCACGGAGCTGAGCAATTTCGGCCTGTTTTTGGGCTAGCTCTTCATTCTCTAAGGCCAAAGCTCGCTGGGCTTGTGCATCAGCAAGCGCCTCATTGGCATAGCTTGTCTGGATTTGAGCGAGCACAACGAAAAATATGGACACCAAGGCCGCTAAGCCGAGCACGAGCGCAGTGATTCGCATGCGGCGAACCTGGCGCTTCTGCAAGATCTCTTTGTTGCGCTGCTCGGTGAGATAGGCTTTTTCGGAAGTCTCCAAAAACACCAAGGTGCGCTCAAAAGCTGGGTTGTAGCGCTGACCCCATACGAGGGTCGGCCGATTCTCCTCCCGCCAATTGAGGGCAAGTTGCAAATCGGGCATCTGCCACAGACTCGCTTTTCCTTCCTGAAATCTTTCTGCAGCCTCGGACAACTTGAGATACATCTCCGCGGCTTTACTCTCTTCATCCAGCCACTGCTTGAGCCGATCCCAGATACGCATAAGACTCTCATGGGAGATGTCCACCACCGTATCGGAATCCAACCGCACCCCATATGGAGGCATCAGTAATGACCTCCCCGGTTCTCTGAATCGATCGACTACGCGCTCTACCTCATCTTCTGAGACACCCGCGATGGCAGCAATAGTCCCCAGTTTCGTTGGTCGCCGGATACCGGAATTCTCGCTCCCACGCTCGGTCAGGGCCTTGAACATCACCTCTGCAATCTGTTTCTCGCGCTTGTTCAATGAATCGTAGGCTTCGTTGGCGTGTTGAGAAAGGGCCTCCCTCAAAGTTCCTACGGCATTATAGTGCCGCAAGTCCATCGCCTCACCCTCTTTACGATCCTCTACCCAGTACGACCAGGTACGCATCAAAGCATGCTGAAGGATGGGAAGCTGATCCGGGTTATCCCCTACGTCGTTGAGCAACTGCTGGGTGAGTCGTGGAGCGATCTCCCCCCCGCCTACCGCCACGGGCCCCTCAATGGCCATGCGCTTCTGGTCCCGGGTCATTTGCGGGATGAGGTAGTGGGAGTCATTGATGACCTGTGTGAGATCCGGGTACTTCGCACACTCACCGATGAAGTCTGATCGCATGGTCAGCGCGACATATATCGGCTCGTCGTATTGGTGTACCGCCTCCAAAAGCAAGTTGACATAGGCTGAGGACTCATCTCGATCAGAAGCGTTTGCTTCGAGCTTGCTGAATCGGAAGAGTTCTTCAAATTGGTCGACCATGACCAGTACATTTTGCGACTGATCACGTTTCAATTGTTTGATCACCTCGATCAGTCCTAAACTACTGCTCCTCAACACAGTACCGATGATCGTCTTTCGGATCAATTTGTCCTCTTCAGAGAGTGCATTGTATTCTTGATCCTTGATCAATAAAGCTTCTGCCAAATTGTCGATTGGGCCTCCGCCGGGACGAGCAACAATGATGCGCCAGTTGGAGCCTGCATCGGTCATGAAGCCTCCATGAAGCGTCGGGATCAGACCACAGTAGACAAAAGATGACTTACCACTCCCCGATGCTCCAAGAATGCCTACAAATCGGTTTTCAGCCAATTTGATCAAGGCTTCATCACTCTGCCCCTCTCTACCGAAGAAAAGATGGCTCTCCTCAACTCCGAAGGGCCTGAGGCCCGGAAAAGGGTTGATCAGCTCCGTAATGTCGACAATACCACTATTGTGTTCGACATTGATGTCTTTGTTTCTGTCCATCACAACCAGGTTAGGACGGCACTCTTCGGGAACTACTTTTCATTGGTCTAGGTCCCTGAGGTTCGTCGTTTCAGTCTTTCAGTCGCTCCAAAAAGGGGCTTAGATGCTCCGGACGGAAGCCTCCATTGTTCCCTAAGATCAGCGCGTTATTCTTTTTATAGGTGCCCATATCGACTTGCTTTTCGCCATCAAAATAGACTGCCTTTGCCCTCAAGGGCTTATTCCTTCCAAAGCCCGGGGCTTTCAAAAGATCTTTTAATTTCGTCTTAATCCATTCTTCAGTAGCCTCCCCGAAGTAAATAATGGACGCATCGCATCTTCTCAAATTCTCCTGGTGGATGTACCGAATATCTATAAGATCCCCATCGTAACTAGGAGATACGACGCGGTACCCTTTCTTCGTCAAGTACTCCCTGAGCGGTTTGGAATGCTTAAGATCTTCTTTGTCAGAAATCAGATAAATCACCGGTGATGAGTCATTTTCATCGGCGGGCTGATAGCCACTTACTTCTCTTTGCGTATTGAATCTACCCCCCGTTACTAACTCCTCACGAATGATCCCTTTCAGCTCTTGAAGGGTGATCTGCAACACCTCCGCTTCCTCCAACGCGGCAGCATCACTCTTAAGATCCTCTATAAATATCTTCTGACGTTCAGAAACATTGTTGAGATCCGGTGATACCCAAATGAGACGACTAAAGGGCTCTTTGTCTCGATGACTCTCGTTCCACTCCGACATTTGATAGGTGTGCTTACTTGCCACCCGATTTTGAATATCCACAACAGAGAGGTCCGAGCCTTTGGGTTTGTATCCATAGTCCTCACCGACCAAGTGAATGGATAAGCGACACTTAGCTAAGTCTTCCTTCACCCGATGTTCTAGCAATTTTGCCTCCTTTGGAAGCGTATGGTTAGGTAGCACCTGATAGCCATGCCGGATCAACTCTCGACGAATCACGTCTCGCTGTATCACCATATCCACCCCTGTACTCGCGAGGTAGACCGTCTTATCTCGTAGTGACTGCCCACCGGTGACCTCAACAAGCTTGCGTGACTCAGCCTTACGAATCGTATTGAGTATATGATTGATATCGTAAGCCATATCTACCAGCTTCATCCAGTAGCTCCTTTCGGCCTCAGCGCCAAAGAAACGCCGAAACTCCATGGCCTCGCCCGTCATGGGATCAACCATGTATAAGTCATAAGGAAGAAACTCCTGAAATGCCGGAAGAAAAGGGTCGTCATCGAATGGGCCTTTGTGCACCTTGAAGAATCTGCAGATACCATCCAGCACAAGCCTATCCTGTTTTTTGGCTTGATTTCCGAAGGAATTAAGGTACTTGACCAATGGGGCCTCACCGGCCAAATTCCGTGACACAATGGCTATAACCGCTGCGGATGAATCGAGACAATCTGGCGTGAAATCACGAGAACCGATCATCTTGATAGCTGGATGACCCTTCGTAATTTGCGACAACAGCGTGTCCATAAATTTATAGAAGCTAGAGACCCAGCCATTCAGCCCACCCTCTATCGGCTGATTGTCCTCTTCTGAGTAAAGTACAATTATATCTCGATTAAAATCCATTATGGGGTGGATCGGCTATTATAAATCAAATAACAGAAATTTTCCTAAAACAAAAAAAATGAAGTGTCTTGCTTGCCATGGTCTATGTGGTTTCCTGCAAAATTACAAAATGCCCATTTCCAACTCCTCTTCCTCCTCCTCTTTCCTTTGGGGGCCCACCAACTTTAAGTAGGCCTCCACAACTTCTACATGCTTCGCCATCAAGTCTGTCAATTCCTCCTTACGCAGTAGGATCAGACAACTATCTTCGGTTGTAGTCGCACTAAAGTCAAAACGCTCTGAGTCCAGTAGCAATTGCTCCCCAAATAGGGCGCCTTCCCGCAATAGCTCCGGTTGCTCTCCATCTCGATTGATCGCAACTTCCCCAAATCGAATCATGTAAATTGGCGATGTCCCCTTATCCCCAACGGTAATCAACTCAGTCCCTCCGTCTACCCTCACCTCTTCCAGTGTATCTGCGAGTTGGGTAAGAAGTTCGCCGGGAATCTCACCAAACACCTCATGTCTTCTCAGCAGAAGCACTTTTTCGATAAGCAAGAGTTTAGCAATGTACTCTTCGCCTTCTTGCAAATAAACTGGCGGCAAAATCGCACGGTCTAGTTCTTTTTTAGTCCCTGTTTTCAGCCTTGCCGTATTCGCAAAATATACCGATCGGTCGATTTTATAGATAGTGAAATCCGCAGTTTGCAGCATCAGTATGTCTTTGTTGAAAAGATTGGCAATCAAATCAAAGATGATATCAGCATCATCCATTTGACTG
>JBCCXG010000198.1:0-9498 GCA_039191945.1 Bacteroidota bacterium | reverse complement strand
TTTAGGTCTTCGTAGAGACCCACCAGCGACTCTTTCCGCAAGTACTTTAGTAACAATCCCTGGTTGATGGTCACCCTCATATCTGGAGAGGCCCACTTCTCCACGACATCCGCCAGCTTCCTCGAAGTGTCGACACTTAGATTGCCCAACGGAACCTTAACCTTGACCGCGTAATAGCCCGTCTGCTTTTGCTCAAATACGTGAGATTTGGACCAGCTGTCGAACGACTCCGTGGCTGGCAAACTCGAGGTCTCAGCCTGCTCGTTGATTTCTTCAGGCACCGTCGCGCGATCTATCGCCACCCTATGCTGCGGTAGCGCCTTCCTTTCTTCCTCCACCAGCTTCAGAAAACCATCGACCCCCAGTCCTTTTTTGGGATCAATGAGGAACTTCATACGAGCCTTGTGCCGTCGCTCCCGCTCACCATAGCGATCAAATACTCGAAGCCCTGCCTCGATGAAAGGGATCAACTCATCCTCAGGGAGGAACTCATAAGCCACCTGGGCTACAAAGGCCTGAGCGCCGAGACCTCCACCCACCAGCACTTTGAATCCACGAACTTCCTGTCCGTCGATGGTTTGTACCTGGGGTATGAACCCAAAGTCATGAATATAGGTGAAGGCGGCATCCTTCTCAGAAGCAGAGAAAGCCATCTTTACCTTACGCCCCATGTCCTGACAGATGGGATTGCGAAGGAAGTACTCAAAAACCCCTTGTGCGTACGGAGAGACGTCAAAGGGCTCTTCCGGATCGATCCCTGCGTAGGGTGATGCCGTAATGTTACGTACCGTATTGCCACAAGCTTCCCGAGCGGTCACTCCTACTGATTCCAAGACCTCCCAAATCCGAGGGGCATTGACCACATCCACGTAGTGCAACTGAATATTTTGCCTAGTGGTTAGGTGCAAATTGCCGTGGCCAAACTGCTCGGCCATATCGGCAACAGCTCGCAATTGCTGCGGACTGATCTTCCCATACGGCAGCTTGATCCGAAACATCTGAACGCCAGCCTGCCTTTGTCCATACACACCTCGGGTCAGACGAAAGGCCTTGAAGCGCTCTTCGTCCATCTCGCCTTTCTTGAAGCGATTGATTTTGTCACGCAGCTCTACTACGTCCTTTTGTACCTCTTTGGTCAGTGTGTCGAATTCCTTGCTCATGTCGGGTTGCTTATTTCGTGATATGCGGTTGTTATTTTCTCTTCAAATTTTGCTGGCTTGCAGCGCTTGCTCTATGTCTTGCACGATGTCATTGATGTCTTCCAGACCTGCCGAGATCCGAACAAGTCCGGGCGCTATGCCCACACTTGATCGCTCCTCTGCCGTCAACTTCGAATGCGTCGTCGTAGCCGGATGCGTGATCGTCGTACGCGTATCTCCGAGGTTAGCTGTCAGACTCAGCATCCGAAGATTACTCAAGAACTTTACGCCCCGTTCAGTTCCACCTTTTACGATCAAAGTGACCACTCCACCCCCCAGCTTCATCTGCTTTTTGGCCAAATCGTATTGGGGATGACTTTTCAGGAAGGGATACTTGACCTGCTCCAGCTCTTCGTGGCCCTCGAAGTACTGTGCAATCTTCATGGCATTGTCACAATGTCGATCCATGCGAATTGCCAATGTTTCCAGGCTCTTGCTGAGTAGCCAGGCGTTGAACGGGGACATGCTCGGTCCCGTGTGCCGCGCAAAAAAGCGGATGTCCTCAATCACCTGCCGATTACCAAGGATCGCTCCCCCCAGTGACCGTCCCTGACCGTCGATGAACTTAGTTGCGGAATGGGTCACCACATGCGCCCCAAAGTCTACCGGATTTTGTATGTAGGGGGTGGCAAAGCAATTGTCAACGTTCAGTACCAGTCCGTGCTTCTCCGCCAAAAAGCCCAACTGCTCGAGATCGATGATGTCAAGGCCAGGGTTGGAAGGCGACTCGACGAAGATCATTTTGGTGTTGGGTTGGATGAGGCTCTCAATCTTTTCCGGACGATGAAGGTTAAAGTACGTATGCTCGATCCCCCACTTGGGCAGCACTTGGGTAAAGAGCTGGTGGGTGGACCCAAAAATGGCTCTCGACGCCAGAATGTGGTCGCCCTGACTGACCATAGCAGCAATGCTAGTAAACATGGCAGACATGCCGGTCGCCGTAGCGATCCCGTCTTCCATCTTCTCTAAGAGGCACAGCTTATGGATGAACTCGGACGTATTGGGATTGGAGTAGCGCGAATAGATATTGCCAGGCACCTCATCGGCGAACATGGCGCGTGCCTCTTCCGCATCGGCAAAGGTGAAGCTGCTCGTCATGAAAATAGGTGACGAATGCTCCCTGTTTAGTGCATTCTCTATTTGGGTACGGACAGCGTCGGTTTCAAAATTCATTGTCTGACTAAATGTTTTAACTAAGGGTAAAATGAAGCTCAGCCCGGTTCAACACGCCAAGGGGGTACTACAGCGCGGGTCCACTACCGGGTACAATGGATCAACAACAGCAACAACAGCGTCCTAGGGAGACTGAGGGTGATGCCATCAAAAAGAAATACGGGTGCTTTTCGTTTCTCAATTTCATATTCACTTTTTCAAGTTCGGAACTTAGCACCTTTCCTAGCGGAAGGTTGCTAGCGCTTCATTGAGTCCGTCTCTCAGCGCTTCTTTATAAAATCCTTTACAAGATGCTGACAAATGTGATCTGCCTCTTGCTAAAATGCAACGATTACCTCGTTATTATTTGAAAAATAGTAGGAATTCGGCCTAAAAGGGCCATCAGCGGTCAATATGCACGCACTTCTTTGCCTTTCATGAAATTCACAAAAGCCTTATTGACTACCCGGTTGCCCCCGCGTGTCGGGTAGTCTCCGGTGAAGTACCAATCGCCCAAATGATTGGGGCAGGCCTTGTGAAGGTTCTCCACCGTCTGGTAGACAATCTGTACCTCAGCCTTCATGCCCTTGGGGAGTACGATCTCTGAAATCTTCTCGGACACCTCATCATAGGTAAAGGGCGCGTAAAGTTCCTTGACGAAATTAGGCTGATCGGGATTGCCCGACTCGGCCAGGCACTTGTCAAATACTTCATCCAGCAAGTACTCCTTGTTGTGATCCTTCAGCAGCGCCAACATGGCTCGGAAAGCAAGGAACTCCTTCATCTTACTCATGTCGATACCATAGCAATCAGGATATCTGATCTGAGGAGCTGAGGATAGGATCACGATCTTCTTAGGCTCCAGCTTGTCAAGCAAGGTCAGTATGCTCTTCTCCAATGTAGTGCCTCTGACGATGCTATCGTCTATCACCACCAAGGTGTCTTTGTGCTTACGGATCACTTCGTAAGTGGTGTCATACACGTGAGCCACCATATCGTCGCGATGCTCATCGTCCGTGATGAAGGTACGGAGTTTTACATCTTTCAAAACCAGCTTCTCCACGCGTGGTGTAAAGCTAAGCAGTGACTCAATGGACTCTACGGAGGGCTTTTCTTCAAGGATCACCTCCTTGCGCTTGTCCATGAGGTATTTGTCCACCCCTCGCAAAAGCCCCAGAAAGGAAGTCTCTGCAGTATTGGGGATGTAGCTAAAAACTGTATTCTTCAGATCAAAATTGACCGACTTCAAGACTTCAGGAATCAACAGCTCTCCCAATTTCCGCCGCTCCTGATAGATGTCAGGGTCAGTTCCCCGGGAAAAGTAGATTCGCTCGAAGCTACAGGACTTACGCTCTAGCGGCTCGATGAACTGAGCCATGCGGATACTGGCGTCCTTTCGAATGATCAAAGCGTGCCCGGGGTCGATCTCCCGGATGTCTTCGTAGTTACAGCCAAAGGTCGTCTTCAACGCCGGCTTCTCAGAAGCTACTGCCACTACTTCATCATCCATGTAGTAGTAGGCAGGTCGAATACCCGAGGGATCACGCGCAACGAAGCTCGCGCCGTGGCCAACCAGGCCGGCCATGGTGTACCCCCCGTCAAAATCCTTACAGGACCGCTCCAACACCACCCTCAGATCCAATTCGTTTTCGATGAGTGTGGTGATTTCTTTATTGGTCGCTATGCCCTTGTATTTCTCAAATATCTTTTGGTTCTCATCGTCGAGGAAGTGCCCGATCTTCTCCATCGCAGTGACAGTATCCGTCTTTTCCTTGGGGTGCTGGCCCAACTCCATCAGCCGCTCGAACAGCTCATCCACATTGGTCATGTTGAAGTTGCCCGCGACGACCAGATTGCGACTCCTCCAGTTGTTTTGCCGCAAGAAGGGGTGACACGCCTCGATGCTGTTTTTCCCGTGGGTGCCATAGCGCAAGTGCCCCAACCACAACTCACCGGTAAATGCAAGGTTATCGCGCAGCCAGGCGGCATTTTTGTAGTTCTTCTTTTCCGTCTTTTGGATCTTCTGGAATTTCTTACCAATCTTCCCGAAAATGTCTTCTATCGGCCGGGGGTCGATGGTTCTGTACCGGCTGATGTAGCGGTACCCCGGCTCCATGTTCATTTTTATATTCGCAATCCCAGCTCCATCCTGCCCCCTATTGTGCTGCTTCTGCATGAGCAGATACATCTTATTGACGGCGTAGGTGGGTGTGTTGTATTTGTCGATGTAATACTGGAGGGGCTTCCGCAGACGCAAAAGAGCGATACCGCATTCGTGTTTGATGGGATCACTCATTGGAATTAGAATTCATGGTTTGCCAATTGTTACTACAATATTATCGAAAATCTGAGGTTGAATAAAGCACCACAACAAGAGTGCGGCGAAAAAAGTTGTAATGAGCTGATCTCGAAGCGTCAGCCGCTTGACCTTGCCTTCATTCGTCATCAAAAAGTAGTGATAAGGCACCTTGAAATAAAAGTACAATGAAATGGCCGAACTCAGCACTCCAACGATGAAGTAGGTAATCAGCAACGCGCTCTCCCCGGACTGGTACTGACCCCAGACCTCCGTAAAGAGTAGTAGCTTGATGGAAAAACCGGCGGTTGGCGGGAGACCGATTAGCCCCAACATGATCACAACGACCGCACCTCCCAGCAGCGGATTCGCGCTACCGGCACCATCCAAATCACCCAATAATACATCTCCTTTCCGTTCGTGAATCGCCACAAAGTAAAAGGCTGCCAGGTTCATCAAAGCATAGATCGCGGCGTAGAAGAAAAAGGCCCCTTGCAAAGCTTGGCCCGGCCACACCACCAGCGGTAACAGGAAGCCAGAATGAGCCAATGCCGCATAGGCCAGCAAGCGCTTCAAGCTCTTCTGAGATATAGCGGAAAAGGTCCCTAAGATGATTGTGATCAGCGCTAAGGCAATGACCAAATGATTGAGCGGCTCACTATTGGCCGCATGCAGCACCGCGCGCAACAAAACAAACGCACCAATCTTTGGAACAACGGTGAAAAAGCCCACTACCGAAGTGGGTGCCATCTGATAAGTATTGGGGACCCACAAATGGAAGGGGACGATCGAGACTTTGAACAGTAGGCCACCGATCAGGAGCACCCAACCCACCAGGCCAGGCCCTGTGGGCGCGGGGATCTCCCCCAAAAGGAAACTACCACTGGCGCCAAAAATCAGCGAGATGCCATAGATCATCACCGCGGAGCTGATGGCCCCAGTTAGGAGGTATTTCATGGCCGCTTCATGGCCCTTCTTCCTACCGGAAAAAGCGGTGAGCGCATAGCTCGCCAGTGAGGTCAGCTCGACCGAGAGGTAAATCACGACCAGATCACGCACCATCGTCATCAAGAGACTACCAACGATTACCGAAAGCAATAAGAACTGATACTCTACTTCACCCTGGCGTACTTCCCTAAAAAGCACGAGGAGAAGCCCAAAGGTGATCAGCAGCGCCTGGATCAGACCATTGAAGGGAGTAAGCTGTAGCGTGCCTCCCATGAGCGTATGCCCTGAAAAGTTCACCGTCATCAAGGCACTGAGCAGAATCGCTCCGAACAACATCCAACCGTATCGCTGCCCGAAACGGCTGAAAGTCCCCACCAGTAGCAAAAGCACCGCTCCACCACTCACGATCAAAAGCGGCTGAAGCCGCTCGAAAGCGGTAAGGTTTTCCAATAACACCTCGCGTAGTGTATTGGCCTCCATCATCGGAAATTTTGGAAAGTCATCTGCAGTTGCTGTAGCGAAACATCGGCAACATCCAACACTGCCCTGGGCCAAACCCCCAGGAAGATCACCAAAATGACAAGGGGAATCAACGCAAGTAGTTCTCGGCGACTAAGATCCTTCATGTGTGGCTCCCACTCGCGCTCGCGCACCCAGTAATTGCCAAAGAACATCCGCTGTAGCGCCCACAGGAAATAAACCGCCGATAGCAAAATCCCGGTGGTGGCAACCACTCCAATACCGACCGAAAGCAGACCATCCGATGAAGCAGACGAGAACACCCCCATAAGGACCATCACCTCTCCTACGAATCCGGACAGGCCAGGGAGTCCCAAAGAAGCAAAGAAGATAATCACCACCACAAAGGTGTACATCGGCATCTTGGACGCCAACCCGCTAAAGTTTTCAAATCGCCGATTCCCGGTGCGATCGTACACGACTCCTACAATCAGGAACAGCGCACCAGAAGTCAAACCATGGGAGACCATTTGAAACAATGCCCCAGACATCCCCTCCTTCGTCAAAGATGCCAGCCCGATAAGCACAAACCCCATGTGAGCCACCGAGCTGTAAGCCACCAACCGCTTAAAATCATTTTGAGCCATGGCAGCCAAACTCCCATAGATCAAACTGACTACGCCGACTACCGCTAGTGGATAAGCCCAATAAGCTGCCGCATCAGGAAAAATCCCGTAGGCGATGCGTATCATACCATACCCACCCACCTTGAGCAAAAGGCTAGCAAGAACCACCGAAATGGCCGTAGGTGCCTCCACGTGCGCATCGGGCAGCCAGGTGTGGAACGGTACCGAGGGAAGTTTGATGGCAAACCCAATCATCAAGGCCAGAAAAGCAAGAAGTCTCAAGTCCAGCCCCCACAGGGTCGCATGGGAGCTCAGCGTGAGCCAGCTTCCCTCTCGAAACTGGTCTGGGTTCATCATCATCAAGATATCGAAAGTCAATCGGCCACTGTCATCCTGCACTGCGGTATACAGTCCGATCATTACCATGAGGATGAGCAATGAGCCAACAAGCGTGTAGACAAAAAACTTCACCGCGGCATACGATCTCCTCTCACCGCCCCATATGCCAATGAGGAAAAACATCGGCAGTAGCATGAGCTCAAAAAACAAATAGAAGAGAAAGAAATCGAGCGCCAGGAAGCATCCAACAATGGAAGTCGCCAGTACCATGTACAGCAAGAGGTATCCCTTGAGCTTTTGTGTCACACTCCAGGAGCTGATAAGGCCGATGACAAGCATCAGTGAGGAAAGAACGATCAAGGGCAGACTGATGCCATCCAGAGCCATGAAGTACTCCACCCGGAATCCTCTACTATCTCCCATTTGCAGTTCGAACCAAGTGACTTTTTCAACAAATTGGAAGGCTTCTGCATAAGGTGTGGAAGCAGCAGGCAGCTCAAATTGAAGACAAAGCACAACGGTGAAAAGCAACTGCAGGAGCAATCCGGCCAACGCCGCCCATTTCAGTGACGATGTCATGCTGGAGGGTATGGCACCAATCACCAATGCAAAAAGCAGTGGAAGAAAGGTGATGATAGACAGTAAGTAGCTGCTCATAGACCAGGCAGGTAAAAAATTCCACAGAAAACGAGCGCGGCTACACCCACCAATAGCCAAAACATCTGCGTCTGCATCGCACGGCTTTGGATACTGCGGGTGACACCCCCTATTCGCTGGGACAAGTACGCGGTGAAATTAACAAAGCCGTCGATAATCCAGCGGTCCCACAGCCCCGCGACCTTGCCCAATACAACGACGGATACGGCCATCAACCGAATGATACCATCGATGACTTTAGTATCCACAAAGGTCGCCCAACCGGCCACCCGACCATACGGAAGTACAAGCAGGCGATGGTAAAACAGGTCAAGAAAAAGACCTCGATTCGATGCACGTAGCACAACGTTTGTAGTAGGCTGTCCAAAACGACCTCGAAAACGGAAGGCAAGCCACCAGCCGGCAATCACCAGTCCGACAGCTACCGGCGCTACCCAAGGCACATGGGTGGCATCGGGCATGATCGGAAAGAGGTAAGCAAGCAGGGGAAACTCATGTGCCAGTGGGCTCCACGCATACCAAAACCAAAAGGATCCCAGGGCCAGAACGACGAGTGGGAGACGAACGGTCAACCAGGGCTCACTTTGTCTCGCTTCCCGACTTTGATCACCAAAGACCATCCACCATTGACGACCCATGTAGTAAGCTGTCCCTAGAATGACAGCTCCACCCATTAGTAGGGCCAAGCCGCCAGCTGCGCCAAGGTGCGAGATGCGATACCAAAGGGAAATCAGAATCGCATCTTTTGAGAAGAAGCCAGAAAACAACGGTAGGCCCACCAGCGCCAGAAGACAGATCGTAAACGCCGCAAAGGTGACAGGCAGCCTCGAGCGCATACCTATCATTTGGGTCATATCTTGCGGATTGCTTTCCGGCTTGACGTGACCCATGGTGTGAATAATCACCCCTGCGCATAGAAACAGGCCCGCCTTGAAGAACGCATGTGTCCACAAGTGGAAGAATCCGGCTTGTACTGCTCCGGCTCCTGCCGCCATAAACATGTAGCCCAACTGCGAAATCGTGGAATAGGCCAGTACTCGCTTGATGTCATTTTGGGTAAAGGCGAAGAAAGCACCCAACAACGCCGTGGTCCCACCGATCAGGGCTGCGAATCCCTGCACCTCCACGGGGAAGCTGGGTGCTACCCGGACCAGGAGGTAGACGCCTGCCGCCACCATGGTCGCCGCGTGGATCAAAGCCGAAACCGGCGTGGGCCCCGCCATGGCATGAGGTAACCAGGTATGAAAGGGAAATTGTGCTGATTTGCCCATGGCGCCGATGACCATACCCAACGCTGCCCACGTGATCCATGTACCTCCTCCATTCATGGAAAGTTCGCTGAGGAGCGCATTGCCCGTATCGGCCCAAAGCAACAGGATGCCTGCCAGCAGGCAGACGTCCGCTATCCGATTGGTCATGAATGCCGTGCGGGCAGACTCGGTTTTTTCCGGATGCTTGTACCAAAAACCGATCAGTAAAAAGGACGAGAAACCCACCAACTCCCAGAAGACAAACAGTAGCAACAAGTGATCGGCACTGAGCAGTCCAACCATGCTGGAAGTGAAGAAACCGAGGAATCCAAAGTATTTATAGATGCCGGGGTCACCCTTCAGGTAATAGATAGAAAACAAATGGACCAAAAACGAGACCAGATACACCAACAGAATAAGTGCGAGAGAGATGCGGTCCAGCATCCACCCCAAGGGGAGACCAGGGAGCCAATCGAATCGGATGATCAAGGGATCACCTATCGCCAGTAACGCCTGACCCGCCAGGAAAATCCCAAGTAGAAATACCACAGACACGAGCGGTGCAATCCATC
>JBCCXG010000197.1:0-9507 GCA_039191945.1 Bacteroidota bacterium | reverse complement strand
TTGAGGAACCTCCACAGCACCGGTCAGAACCCGAGGCGCGATTATCGCCTGTACCAGGAATTTGTCCAAATTTTCCGAGAGGAACGGATCAATTTTGTCTATCTGTACAACGCGAAGCCTATGATTTACGGCGGCATAGCCGCAACCTTTCGGGGCATTCCCTACGTATCGACCGTAGCCGGATTGGGCAATCCTTTTACGGGCGCAGCGAGCCCTACGAGGTTCTTGATGATGATCTTGTTCAAGCTGTCCATGTGGAAGGCTCATCGTGTGTTCTTCCACAACCGAGAACACCGGGCGCTATTTCGGCGATGGCTTATCGTGTCCGAAAAGAGATCTGAAACCGTAGCAGGATCGGGCGTAGACATGGAGCGGTTTCCTTGTGCGCTTCGTGAGAAACCACAAGGCCCATTCACCTTTCTGATGTTCAGCCGCCTACTCATATCCAAAGGTGCTCCGCTCTATGCGAAGGCGGCAGCGATCCTAAAAAAGGAGTTTTCCGAAGTCGAGTTTCATCTGCTAGGACCGCTTGAAAATAACAAGTACTCAGTAACCCAAGCACAATTGGACCAGTGGATTGACAAAGGATGGATCCAATACTTTGGCGAAACCAACGAAGTACAGCCCTACGTGGAAAAGGCTCACGTCGTCGTATATCCGTCCTACTATGCGGAAGGTACTCCCCGCGCTCTGCTAGAAGCAGCATCGATGTGCAAACCGCTCATTACGACCGATAATGTGGGATGCCATGATGTGGTACAAGAAGGGGTTAATGGTTTACTGATCCCAATGAATGATCTAGCAGCATTGGCGGAAGCGATGCGTCAAATGATCATCATGGATAATGATACCTACTACCGGATGGCAAAAAAGAGCAGGGATCACATCACCAAACACTATGAAAAGCAGTTTGTCATAGACAAGTATCTGCAGGCCATCAAGGAAATCTAAAGACTAACGGCGAAAGCCAAAAATCGATTTCTTTTTCCGAACCGGAAGTTCGTGATCAGTGATCATTTGATAGACTTCCCCCCATCCTGGAAACCCTCCGACGTTGCGATCATCCACGAAAATTTCCACGTTCAGCTTTCTGCTGCTACTTCCCTCTTCTTCACCTTCGAAGTTTTGGTTGACCGCATAGAACTCAACACCGTTCTTCTTGCAAAATTCTACGGCTTCAGCGAGTCGCTCCCCGCTCCTCACGGTCCAAAGCACCAATCGATGTCCGTCGCTTTGCAGCAATCTGAGGGTATCAAAGGCAAAAGGCATTTCACGACCAATGTCCGGGTAGGCATCTTCGACGATCGTGCCGTCAAAATCTACCGCTATCAATCTGGAGTCTAGCAGCATGGATTACTTGGTTTTGCCGCTAAAGATACATCCTGTGTAGAGACGGTTCGTAGGGACGCGTTATCATTCCTCACCAAATGGTTACACGATCCTCTTCGGACTTCCACAAGTCGTCACCCTCTTCAATGTTGAATGCTTCAAAAAACGATTGCATATTCTCAAGGGGCCCAACCGCTCGGAACATTCCAGGGCTGTGGGGATCAGTGAGCACTCTATTTCGCAGGGCCTCTTCCCGATACTTAGTCCTCCAGATCGTCGCCCAGGAGATAAAGAATCGCTGCTCAGGTGTGAAGCCATCAATCTGACCCGGTCGGCCGTCTTTTTCAAGGTGCATCTGTAACCCATCGTAGGCTGCACTCAGCCCTCCAAGGTCTCCTATGTTCTCCCCAAGGGTGAGTTCGCCCTGTACGTTGAGGCTATCCAATGCCTCGTAAGCGTCAAACTGCTCAACGAGTTTCCCTGTACGGGCAGCAAATTGGGCAGAATCTTCGCTGGTCCACCAGTTGCGGACGTTTCCATTCGCATCGAACCGACTGCCCTGGTCATCGAAGCAGTGAGAGATCTCATGCCCAATGACGGCTCCCATTCCGCCATAATTGACTGCAGCATCCGCGGAGTAGTTATAAAATGGTGGTTGCAGGATGGCGGCAGGAAAAACGATCTCATTGTTTAGGGGATTGAAATATGCGTTGACCGTTTGGGGGCTCATCCCCCAACGACTCCGATCAACTGGCTGGCTCGCATCTTTCATGTTTTCATCAAACTGCCACCTCCAGGCATTTTCCATGTTGCCTAGGTAGCTGTAAAATTCTCCCTCCTTTTCGACCCTAAGCGAGCTGTAGTCGCGCCATTTATCAGGGTAGCCAATTTTGACGGTGAGGTTATTGAGCTTCTTCCGTGCCTCTTTTTTCGTCTCCTCGGACATCCACTCCAGCTTGTCAATTCTTCCCTCGAAAGCCTTCATCACATTTGTTACCATCTCCATGGCAGACGCTTTGGCCTCAGGGGGGAACTCCTGAGCAACGTATACCTTTCCGATGGCTTCGCCGATGACTCCGTTCACCGAATTCAAAACTCGCTCCCACCGAGGCTCCATTTCCTCTACGCCAAGCACGACCTTGCCAAAGAATTCGAAATTTGCGTCGACGATCTCTTGATTGACAAAATTTGCCGCTTGGTCGACTACCCGCCACTTCAGATAGGACTTTATGTCTTCAGGGGCAGCACTCGCCAGGACCTCGCCTACCTCTGCAATAAAATCAGGCTGCAGTACAATGAGACTGTCGGTCGGAGACACGGCTAGCCCCAGGTTATACGTGAAGTCCGTCCAGTCAATGCTTGGAGCCAGCTGTTGTAGCGCATCGAAGGTCATCGGGTTGTTAATCGCCAGGATGTTTCTCGCCCGGATTGGAGTAAAGGTCGCTAAAGCCAGCTGATGCTCAATCTTCATGACCGAATTGGCCATTTGCTCCGAATCACCCGGCACCTGTGCAAGCGACATGATATTGGCCATATGTTGAACATACTTTTCCCGGATCTCAACGGACTCCTCATCTTCTCGGGTGTAGTAATCTCGATTGGGCAATCCTAAACCGCCCGCTGTGAGATACAGTGTGTTCATTTCGCTGTTGTTGAGGTCGGGAAATACGGTCAATCCAAAAAATGGATCGTAGCCGTTTCTCCTCATATCTGCAACCACATGCATGATGGAGCGTGCATTGAAAGAAGCGTCGATCTTGGCAAACCACCCTCTCATGACAGCGGGACCTTTCGATTCTATTCGAGCGGTATCCATACCTATGGCAAAAAGGTCAACAGCCTTTCGCTCGTCGCTACCGGCTTCAAAATCGGAATTATTTGCGGCAGACTGCATAACGGTAAGAACGACAGAATCCGTCTTTTGCGCCAGCTCTCCAAACCCTCCCCAGACGCCTTCGTCACCGGGGATCTCGGTACGATCTAACCAGTTGCCATTAGCGAATCGATAAAAATCCTCTTTTGGATCCACCGTTAGATCCATGTCTGCCGGATTGATTCCAGGAGGCATTCCACTATTAACCTTCTGATCCTTAAGGGGTTGACAGGCGATTGCCAATAGCAGCGCCGTGATCATAGATAGTAATTTCGTCTTCATAGCCCAAATCGCTTTCCGTGCAAAATTAGGATCTTCCTTCGCTGAACATCCTACAAAAATGCTTTGAGCGGTCATAACTGTACGAGGAGTAGTAAAAAACCGTCTCCCTCCCCGATATCCTCGTTTGCCTCTATCTTTGGAATGGAAACCCAATCCATGCTGGACAAAATACTCTTGCTACTGCTATCGATCAGTGTGTTATCGCCCGCACCCTTTGTGTCAGATGAAAGCCGAACCACGCGCTACACGGTAGATTTGACGCAGAAGGTCGACACGATCCTGGTCCGGGTAGAGGTCGCAGGCAATCTTGCGCGAGACGAGGGAGCATTTCAATTTCCGGCGACTGCACCGGGCACCTACCAAACGATGAACATTGGCAGGTACGTTGCCAATTTCAAAGCCTTCGATAAGAAGGGCAAGACACTCAAGGTTAGCTACGATGAGCCCAATCGGTACATCATATCGAAGCCTCATAAACTTGACCATTTGCAATATGAGGTCGCAGAGACCTTTGATACCCGACTGAAGAAGTGGCCGATCTATCTCATGTGCGGGACATCTTTGGAAGCAGACCATGCTTTCATCAACCCCCACGCGATTGCCGGTTTCTTCAGTTCGTTGCAAGGTGAACCGGTAGCGATTCAATTTGAGCATCATGCATCTTGGAAAACCGGTACCGCCTTGTCGATGAGCAATGGCTGGTACCAAGCAGACGACTACGATCATCTTGTGGATAGCCCCTTCCTGATGGGCCACCTGACCTTTGAAGACACAACGATCGCTAGCACCGACATTCGCATTTACGCCTATTCCTCAGAGCAAAGGGTCAAGGCCGATTTGCTCATGCAAGATATGTCGGACATGCTCGACGCCTCTCGCAAGTTCCTCATTGACCTACCAGTGGAGCGGTATACCTTTCTTTTCTTTTTCGAACCTAGCCTCGCCGGCACGACTGGAGCCTGGGAGCATTCCTACAGCTCGGCCTACGTATTGAATGAAGGAAATCCAACACCTCGGTTCCTACAGCGGGTGACAGACATCGCATCTCATGAGTTTTTTCATATCGTGACGCCACTCAACATTCACAGCGAGGTCATCGAGCAATTCAATTTCGAAACCCCAACACCCTCGAAGCATCTCTGGCTTTACGAAGGAGTGACGGAATGGGCCTCCAACATCCTACTCTTTCGGGCGGAACAAGTCGATCTGGATACCTATTTGAGAAAGGCAGTGGCCCAGAAGATCCAGGTGAACGAGCTCTATTTTGACAAATCATGGAGTCTTGGAAAGATCTCAGAGGAGTCCTACTCCGAAGCAGGCGCACGGCAGTTTGGTAACATCTATCACAGGGGCTCCATCGTCGCTGGATTGCTGGATATCCTGCTGCTAGACCTTTCAGATGGGCGTCGTGGTCTTAGAGAGTTGATCCTTGACCTGGCGGAGGAATACGGACCTGGTAAACCCGTCCCTGAGGACGCCTTTGATCAAATCATTACCCAACGCACCTTTCCAGAGGTACAGGGATTCTTTGATGACTACATATGGGGCAGTAAACCTCTACCCTATCAGACGTACTTTGACAAGATCGGTATTGCTTACAGTACCCACGGCAAGCGGGTCAGTCTCCGCAAACGTCGTAAGCTTTCCGAGCGCCAACAGATGCTCTTCGATGCATGGAGCCGCAACCTGGAGCGTTAGCTTCGCAGGCGCTGAATAATAGCCAACGTCGCCGAAATCTTATCTACTAACTCCTGATGTTTGTCAGACTGGATAAGGTCCTTCGTAAACAATTGGGATCCCATGCCCACGCAGTGCACACCCGCGTCAAACCAATCCTTCAAATTCTCCTCAGTGGGTTTCACGCCTCCCGTCGGCATAATACTTGTCCAAGGGCAAGGACCTTTCACCGCTTTCACAAAGCCCGGACCTCCCACGGATGACCCCGGGAAGATCTTAACTACTTCGGCGCCCAACTCTTCAGCGTGAGAAATCTCTGACAAGGAGCCACAACCCGGCGACCATAGCACCTTGCGACGATTACAGACTCGTGCCATTTCTTCATTCAAAACCGGCGAGACCACGAAGGAGGTACCACATTGTATGTAAATGGAAGCGGTACCTGCATCGACTACAGAACCGACGCCGAGCATCAACTCGGGTAACTCATCTCGTACATACTTGCTCAGCTCACTAAAAATCTCATGGGCAAAGTCTCCACGATTAGTGAACTCGAAAGCCCTAACGCCTCCCGCATGACATGCCTTCAAAACGTTTTTGCAGACGTCGAGATCTGGATGATAGAAAACGGGAACCATCCCTGTCTCCTTCATGGCGATCGCCACTTCTATTCTTGAATACCTCATGGCTTGTACCGTTTATCTAGCGACACGCCCTGAAGCGTCCCCACTCATTAGTTTTTCCACTTCGTCTACCGTGACCTGGTTGGCGTCACCTTTGATCGTATGCTTGAGGCAAGACGCTGCCACCGCAAAATCTAAAGCTTTCTGATCATCATCTCCGTAGGTCAACATACCGTAGATCAGTCCGCCCATAAAGCTATCTCCACCGCCTACACGATCGACGATATCTGTGATCTGGTAGGTACGAGTGTCCAGCAAGTTCTCACCGTCATACATAACGCCCGCCCAGGTATTGTGCGATGCGCTGATAGAACCTCTCAAGGTGGTAATCACTCTTCGAGCCTTGGGAAACTTCTTCATCATTTGAACGCAGACAGATCGGAAAGCCTCTGCCTTCACTTCGTGCCCCTGCGTCGTTATGTCCAACCCCTCGGGTTTAATACCGAAGTGCTTTTCTGCATCTTCTTCATTACCCAATATAATGTCGCAGTGATTCGTCAGTTGGGTCATTATCGCTTCGCGATCCCCCCCATACTTCCACAACTTCTTCCGATAGTTCAAATCCGTTGAAATCGTGACGCCCATCCTAGCGGCTACTTCCACCGCCTCGAGGCAGGCATCAGCAGCACCTTGCGAGATCGCCGGAGTGATACCCGTCCAATGGAACCAGGCAGCGTCTTTGAATACCTCCTCCCAATTGATCATGCCGGGTTTGATATCAGCGATCGCAGAGTGGGCTCTGTCATAAACCACTTTGCTACCTCGTGCTACCGCACCAGTTTCCAAAAAATAGATACCTAATCGCTCTCCGCCCCATGCAATATTGGAAACGTCCACGCCACGCTTGCGCATTTCCATCATCGCACAGTGTCCTATGTCATTGTCAGGGAGACGTGTGACAAAGTCCACCGGAACACCATAGTTGGCAAGGGAGACAGCAACATTGGACTCACCTCCACCATAGACAACATCGAACGAATTGGCCTGAGAGAATCGAAGAAAGCCCGGAGGGCTGAGCCTTAGCATAATCTCGCCGAAGGTTACTACTTTTTTCATTGCGGTTATTGTTTAATGGTCATCGTCACCCAAGTGACGGCAAAAATTCTTTTGATCTAAAATTGAAAAAACTGCTTGGCATTGCCGTAGCAGATGTTCTCAACCATCCCCCCTAAAAGATCCATGTCGTTGGGAAGCTCTCCATTCTCCACATCTGTTCCAATCAGATTGCAAAGGACACGGCGGAAGTATTCGTGCCGTGGGAATGAAAGGAAGCTCCTTGAATCCGTTAGCATACCGACGAAGCGGCTCAGCAAGCCCATATTGCTCAAGTTATTCATCTGCTCCTCCATACCCAGCTTCTGATCCAGGAACCACCACCCTGAACCGAATTGCACCTTGCCTGCTATTGAGCCATCGTTGAAGTTACCCACCATGGTAGCGAAGACCGCATTGTCCGTTGGGTTCAGGTTATACAGAATCGTCTTGGCCAGCTGATCTGTACCATCCAAACGGTCCAGAAAAGTGGAGAGCGCCCTGGCCTGAGGAAAATCTCCCATGGAATCAAATCCAGTATCCAGGCCAAGCTTCCCCAGCATCCTACTGTTATTGTTTCGCAATGCTCCTAAGTGATACTGCTGGGTCCAGCCTTTTTCATAGTGCATTCGCCCCAATTCCAGCAAAACCGCTGAACGGTACTTATCGCCATCCTCGGCACTTACTGCTTTGCCCTTCCTCAGACTGGCGAAAACGTCGGTCGCCTCTTGCTCTGTGAACTCACTGGCGTACAACCGTTCAAGACCTGCATCTGATAATTTACAGCCCTTGGAAGCGAAGAAATCGTGGCGATTCTTCAAAGCTTCGAGCAAATTCGCGTAGGTGGAAATCTCAACCCCTGAAGCCTCCGAAAGACGATCCACGTAGGCGTTCCAAGCACTAACATCGGAGGTAAACAGTACCTTGTCAGGCCGGAAAGTTGGTAACAATTGCAATCCGCTGCCATTTTGGGCCCAGTCCTCGTGGTGCTCAAGTGAATCCGTAGGATCGTCCGTCGAGCAAACGACCTCTACCTTCATCTTTTGAAGGATCTGCTGGGTGCTCAGATTTGGCAATTGCTCATTGCAGACATCATAGATTCGATCGGCACTTTTGCCGTCTAGCAAGTCCGAGACACCAAAATACCTTTGGAGCTCCAGGTGCGTCCAGTGGTACAGTGGATTGCGTAGGGTGTAAGGGACCGTCTCAGCCCACGCCTGGAACTTGTCCTTGTCTGGCGCGTCACCCGTGCAGTATTTTTCAGCGACACCGTTGGTCCGCATGGCTCGCCATTTGTAGTGGTCGCCAGCTAACCACGCTTCGGAGATAGTGTCAAAGACACGGTTCTCGGCAATGTCTTTTGGTGAAAGGTGGCAGTGATAGTCGATGATGGGCTGCTCCTTTGCGTAGTCGTGGTACAGTCGAGACGCTGTCTTGGTTTGCAGCAAAAAGTCTTCGTCCAAAAATGCTTTCATAACAAGGCCCTCCGTATTCCTAATTCGAGTCCACGCAGCTCCGCCAATCCCCGCAAGCGACCTATAGCTGAGTAACCCGGGTTGGTTTTCTTTGTGAGGTCGTCCAGCATCTGATGGCCGTGATCAGGCCGCATAGGCATCCGGCGCTGCGCTATGCCTGCCTCTTTTCGACGCTCCTGCTCCTCTACCAAGGCCTTCATTACTGCATACATGTCCACATCCCCATCCAAGTGATCGGCCTCATAAAAGCTGCCGTCAGCTTCCCTGCGCGTACTGCGCAAGTGAATGAAGTTGATCCGATCTCCCAGACGCTCTACCATACCGGGCAGATCATTATCAGCCCGTGCCCCATATGAGCCCGTACAGAAGCAAATACCATTGTGAGGACTGTCCACTGCGTCTAGAAGACCCACTGCATCCTCTTCTTTACTGACCACTCTGGGCAGCCCAAGTATTGGAAATGGAGGATCATCGGGATGAATCGTCATGTAGACCCCGGCCTCCTCAGCAGCGGGAATTATATCTCGCAAAAAGCTATGCAGATTATGGGTCAACTCTTTCTCGTCGATGCCTTTGTATCCATCCAGCACCTGTTGAAATTCCTTCAAGGTGTAGCCCTCCTCCGCACCCGGAAGTCCGGCGATGATGCTTTTGACCAACTCCTCCTTCTTCTCGGCACTCATACCATCAAAGACCTCTTGGGCTTTGGCTTGCTCCTCTTCGTTGTAAGCTTCCTTGGCTCCCGGTCTTTTCAACAGGAACAGCTCAAATGCCGCAAACTGATGCTTATCAAAGCGTAAGGCCTTAGACCCATCTGCAACTTCGTAGTACAGCTCAGTACGTGTCCAGTCGAGGATTGGCATGAAGTTGTAGCAAACCGTATCTATGCCGCAAGCACCCAGGTTGTGAATACTTTGCTTATAGTTTTCAATCTTTTCCGCGTAGTCTCCCGTACGCTTCTTGATGTCCTCGTGAACCGGTATGCTCTCGACTACCGACCATGACAGGCCCGCCGATTCGACCTCATCCTTTCGCTTCCGAATTTCTTCGACACTCCAAACTACTCCATTGGGCACATGATGCAGTGCGGTCACAATGCCCGTAGCCCCTGCCATTTTGATATCAGCAAGCGACACAGGGTCATTGGGCCCGTACC
>JBCCXG010000196.1:0-9528 GCA_039191945.1 Bacteroidota bacterium | reverse complement strand
TGAAGTCGGAATTGCTGCAGCCAGGGTCGGCTCGCCGGAGGAGCAGTCCCTACTCTTTGGACAACTACAAGGGATCAACCCGTCACAGCTCGCAACAGAACAACAATTGGCTTTGATCCGCGCCCAGGGTCTGTTGATGATTCGAAATAAGCAATTGACGTCGGCCCCACTGACCAACCAGTGGTTGGATGTCTTCCCCGATTCAAATCCGTCCATCAATGAAGAGCTTGCTTACTTGTTCATGGATACCAAGGATGACCGGTGGTTGTCGAAGGTCTTTGACGCTTGGTCCCAGGCCAGCCTAGAGGGGACGGGCCCTATTATTCCCGACTCGGTGGCACAGCGCAGTAAGCGATACGGTCGCGCAGTCATGAACCTCAGAAAAAGAAGGCCAGCGGCACACAAGATGGCTTTGATGAATGCTATGTCTCATTACGAGACTGGGTGGAACGATGAGATGAGGGATACCTTCTTTGTGGGATTCAATTCCTTCTGGGACCGCGAGGGGGGCAGAAGTTATCGGGGGTTTCTGTTGGCGATCATGGATCAAGCCCTGGAAAATGTCCCGCCCGAAAGGAGAGAGGAATACAAAGAACTGGCTGGTGCCGACTTGGGGAGATATGGTTCGCCGGTCTTGGCTCAACTTCCCGTACCCGAAGGCCCGGGTCGCAACTGGACCGTATCAGAGATCGAATCGCTGATGCTGGACCGAGAGCTGGAGGGGAATTTTGAAAACGGAGAGAAGATGTTTGAGGCCGCGTTGTGCCGATCCTGTCATGCGATGCAGGGTAGGGGCAGTAACCTGGGCCCGGAGCTGACGCAATTGGGTAATCGGTTTTCAGTGAGGGACATGGCCGTTGCACTCGTGGATCCCAACGCCGAGATATCCGACCAATACACCATCAGTGATCTGGAACTGGCTGACGGCTCCCTGCTACAGGGGAAAGTGGTAAAAGAGGACAGCGACACGCTGTACGTCATGGTCAATCCATTGGATCAAGACCACCTACTTAAGATCCCCTCCCTGCAAGTTGTGACGGAGAAAGCCTCTTCGAGGTCCTTTATGTTCCCAGGCATGCTCAATCGGCTCAATAAGCAGGAGGTCTATGACTTGATGAGCTACCTATTGGCCGGGGGAGATACTACGCACGTGGTGTATAATTGATAGCGCTTAGCTCTTCCTAAGTTCCTTTTTTAAGATCTTGCCTGTTGCGCTCATGGGTAGTGCTTCCAGAAACTCTATGCTGCGAGGATATTTGTAGTCTGCAATCTTCGACTTGGTGTAGGAAATAAGTTCCTCATTTGATAGACTAGCGCCTTCTTTCAACACGACAAAGGCCTTGATTTCTTCACCGTACTTTTCATCAGGTACTCCTATGACTGCTACCAGCGAAACGTCCTCGTGCGTCATCATGGCCTCTTCGACTTCGCGAGGGTAGACGTTGAGCCCGCCACGGATGATCATGTCCTTCGTGCGATCGACGATGTAAAAGAAACCATCTTCATCTTTGGTGGCGACGTCTCCGGATTGCAGCCATCCGTCGAGAATCGTTTCGGCGGTCGCCTCTGGTTTGTTGTAGTAGCCTTTCATGACATTATGGCCCCGATAGATCAATTGACCCTTCTCACCCACCGGCACGTCTTTCTGATTTTCGTCCACCACTTTTACCTCGACCCCCCAGACGGGCGTACCGATACTTCCAGGTTTGCGCCCTTTGCCCTTGTGGTTGAAGGTGACCACAGGAGCGCCTTCGGACATGCCGTAGCCTTCTAGGATCTCCACATTGAATTTTTCCTCAAAACCATTCAACACATCAAGCGGCAGACTTGCACCGCCGGACACGCTGGTATGAAGGGTTTTGGCGATCCCCTCAATATCAAAACCTGAGGTATCCGTGTGCAATAGGCCCCAATACATCGTTGGCACTCCCGCGAAAATCGAGACCTTGTGTTTTTGCATGAGGCCAAGCACGGTAGGTCCGTCAAACCGAGGAAGCAAGACACTTGTAGTGCCCCGGTATAGGCCTGCATTCATCAAAACAGTCATCGCGAAAATGTGGAAAAGCGGCAGCACGATCAATTGTGTATCGTCTGAGTTAGCACTGGTGATATCTGAGGATAGAATCGCATTGAACATCAGGTTGGAGTGCGTGAGCTGTGCTCCTTTGGGGCGACCGGTTGTACCGGAGGTGTAAACGATAGCCGCGATACTCTCTGCGTCGGTTGGAGCGGTAGCACCAACGGGAGACTGACCGGCCATCAAAGAACCCAGTGTCCGCGTGTCTTCGATGGGTGTCGTAGCATCCGGTTTTGCGGTGATTACAAAAAAGTGCTTGCAACTATCTACACGGGAAAAGCCTTCGTAGCCCATCTGGCCCATGGGAAGTTCTGGCGTGCCTTCAAAACAGAAGTAAGCTTTGGCCTCCGAGTCTTCGAGATGGTAGGCGATCTCATCTTGCTTGAGCAGGACACTCAAAGGAACGACGGTCGCGCCCGCTTTGAGGATACCAAAGTAGACCATCGGAAAGTAGGGCAGGTTCAAACAGCTGAGGGCTACTTTGTCTCCTTCCTGGATCCCGATGGCCTTCAGCCCGTGGGCGATTTGGTTGGCGGCACCATTGACTTGAGCGAAGGTGACGTGTGTGTCCATGAAGATGAACGCGTCTTTGGTGGGGTAGCGACGCGCAGAGTCTTCGAGTAGCGTTGCGAGGTTAAGCATCGAGTTAGGGTTTAAGGTATTGTTAACTGGAAAAATAGTGATTTTGTGAGATTCGCCCTCCGGTTATCCGTTAGCTGCTGTTTGGTTTTTCTGAAGCTTCTGATGATCTTGTTGCGGGATGCCACATCATCACCTGAACCAATAAACCAACTATCTTCATTGCCGGGGCCGCTGCAGGCCTCGGTAAAGAGGCCACGCGAAGGGGGCTTGCCTAACTAAAGCTGGGCGGAAGCATAAGATTGAAATAGTAAGCCATGGATCGGAGAGCAGTTTTCACAACATATCCTACCCTTGTTGCAATTTTTGCATTCAGTTGTCAGCCATTGCAAGAAGTAGACCCACGATCCCCTGAAGCTGAAAGCGATTCCTTTCGGTTGGCTGATCCTGATTTGCGAATTTCCCTGGTGGCGTCGGAACCCAATATCCTAAGTCCTGTGGACATCTCATGGGGTCCAGACGGCGAATTGTACGTGGCGGAGATGACGGGCTATCCCGTGACACCCGGCAAGGGAGCCGTGAAGCAACTGACCGACCCAGATGGCGACGGATTTTACGATCAGATGACGGTTTTTGCTGACGGCTTTGATTTTCCTTCCTCCGTCATGTATTTCAGAGAAGGATTGTTGATAGCGGATGCGCCAAATATTTTTCATCTTAGAGACGAAGATGGGGATGGAGTCGCGGATACGAAGGAGGTCTATTTGACGGGTTTCAATAAGAGCAACGAGCAGTACTTGGTCAACTCCTTGCACTGGGGCCTAGATAATTGGATCTATGGGGCCAGTGGTCGCAGTGGGGGAGCAGTAAAGTTTGCCGGTGGGGAGGCTGAGACTTCGGTGGACAACCGGGACTTTCGGTTCCATCCGATCAAGGAAGAAGTTGAGGCCGTCACGGGTCGGAGCCAGTTCGGCCTGGCGAGGGATGATTGGGGCCATCGCTTCACGACACTGAATCATCGATTTGCTCGGCAGGTAATGCTTGAGGAGCAACATTTGGCCAGGAACCCTTCCTTGAGTACCAGCGCCGTATTTGACACTTACCAAAGTGAGCATGACCGTAAGGTATTTGGCCTGCTGAAGGGAACGCTTCGTTTTAACCGTGATCCAGTGGGTTATTTCACGTCTTTGTCTGGCTTGACCGTCAATCGGGGTCACCTCATGGGGCCCGATTATCATGGGGACTTCTTCGCCGGAGAATCCGTTCAGGCCGCAGTCATTCATCGCAGGATGGAAACAAACGGACCGGTGTTTCAGGCGCACAACACGGTCCAAGGAGCTGAATTCCTCGCCTCGACCGATGGTTGGTTCCATCCGGTCAACTTCTCCAACGGGCCCGACGGGGCCTTCTATGTGGTAGATTTTTATCGGCGGTTCGTCGAGCACCCAGAGTGGGTACATAACCGAAACGGCGAAGGGGTCGATTGGAATGAAGGGGAGAAACATGGTAGGATTTGGCGAGTCGCGCACAAGGATGCGGCTCGAGAGCCCCAAAGGATGCAGCCGGACCTATCACGAGCCAGTGCGGACGAGCTCGTGAGCCAGTTGGGAGATCCCGCAGGCTGGCGACGAGACATGGCCCAACAACTGCTCATTGAGCAACAGGATAAAAGCGCTCTTGCTCCGCTCGAGGAAATGCTGGGGCACCACAGTGCGGTAGGGCGAGGGCACGCACTCTGGACACTGCATGGATTGGGTTTGCTTACAGAAGGTCATATCCAAACAGCCCTTGAAGACCCTGAGGCTATGATCAAAGTACAAGGGATACAATTGGTGGAGGACTTGGGCAAAAGTGAAGCATTGATGGAACAGATGAAGTCTCTGGCGATGGACGAGAATGGGATGATCCGATATCACGCGCTGCTCGCGGCGGGAAGTAGTCAGGATGCCCAAGAAGTATTTTTGCGCAGTGCCGCAACCTATTCCGATCAGTGGACACGGGTCGCCATGCTCAGTGGATCAGCACCATGGGCAAGTACCTTTGCCCGCCAGCTGCTTCAAACTCCCGCAGGGGAAATAGGCTCGAGGGACCTCGCTTTTTTTCGCAGGATAGGAGAGAGCGTCGCGTCCACTGCTGACCCCAAGGCCGCATGGATCAATTCGCTGCTATCGGGTTCAACTCCCGTTGGTTTAAGGGCGATCTCATTCCTCAATGGTTACCTGGGTGCCATGAGGGATCTCGGTGCTGAGCACCAGGCTCCCGGCACGCCTTTGGTTTCTCAGTTATTAGATTTTGCCCAGGATCAATCGGCGGGAACATCCGAAATGGCGGTAGAATTACTCCAATACTCGGATTCCAAGGCCGCAAGAGAGGGTTTGATGGCGATTGCTACGGGCTCGTCGAACAGCGAAGCCCGGATGACCGCAGTGACGGCCCTATCGGGATTGGATGAACCGATGCATGCCCAAGCCCTCTTTGAAAACGTGTCGTCGATGGATCCGATAGTGCGAAAAGCGCTCATTGCCGGTTCGCTGCGATCCGGGGCTGCAACTGGCGCATTGTTGTCGTCGATCCGGGATGAAAGCATCAGTCTTACGGAGATCCCGGAGGAAGTGCGAAGAGCGCTGTTGGCCCACGAGGATTTCGAGACAAAAGAATTGGCCAATGATCTACTAGGGGCTGCTGTGGATAGCGATCGACAGGCGATCATCGACCGGTACCTCGCTGTGTTGGATGAGCAAACGGTGGACCTGGCTCATGGTGCGAAGGTCTTCTCTACGAACTGTACGACCTGTCATGCGGTCAATGGTATTGGGGGATTGCTCGGTCCTGACTTGACGAACATTGGCAGCCGGTCAGATGATGTGTTGCTGACGAGTATCCTCGATCCGGGCCGTATGGTTTCCTACGAGTTGAAGCTGCGCATCATCACTACGAAAAGTGGACAAGTGTACGCAGGAACCGTTTCTGCAGAAAGCGCGACGAGTCTGACTGTGCGTAGTGCAGATGGGTCAGAGAAGACGTTGCTTAAGAGCAACATCGAGCAAGATACCTGGACAGAGCAGTCGATCATGCCGGAGGGATACGAGCGAATCATCAACGAGCAGGACATGGCGAGTTTGATTGGGTTCTTGAGGGAACCCTCCGCCGTCATTCCTGAAAGCTTGAGATGATTTACCTCTTGGAAGTGTAAGTGTGGAGTGTGACTGTGTGAGAGTGGGAGTTTAGCCCGTTGAGTTTCTGGATAGGAGTCGTGTAAAATGCAGTCAAATTCACTTCGGTCATTGAACAATTGATAATAGGGCATTGGGAGAGTTGATTCGCCTCGCTGCACTCGGCTGGTTGATGCGCCCTCGGCGAGTTGATAGGTTGTTGAGTTTATGAGTTTTTCAGTGGCGAGTTGAAAAGTTGAAGAGTTGAAAAAGTTGATGGGTGACGACCGGCCTAAGGCTGTAAAGAAGGCCAGAAGGTCAGGCAGAAGAGCGGTACAAGGAAGGGCGCCGGGTAGCGGGGTGCCGGACTGAGGCGACCGCGAGGTGGGTGAGTGCGATGGCCTTTGCGGAGGGGCCATGAAGTGTATAAAGGCGATCGCGTATTTCCAGCGCCGTAAATTGTCCCTTCACTTCATGGTAAGTGCGGCCCCAAGATCAACCATTCATCAGGATTTTGAGCAATACCCTGCGATTGGTGCCAAATCTCTTTTAACTTTATACAATCACACGAGCTTATTTATCTACTAATCAAAAAGAACCCGAGTAAATGGCGATTTTCAATTTGAATATCAATGGCACTGAGCATCAGGTGGATGTGGACCCGTCCACGCCCATGCTTTGGGTGCTGAGGGACCATCTGGACATGGTGGGCACAAAGTATGGCTGTGGTATCGCCCAGTGCGGCGCCTGCACCATTCACGTAGAGGGTGCGGCGACCCGTGCTTGCCAAACCCCCGTATCAGTCGTGGGAGACAAAGAGATCACGACCATCGAGGGACTCTCAAAAGAAGGGGATCACCCGGTACAAAAAGCGTGGCTAGAGGTAGATGTGCCTCAATGTGGCTACTGTCAGGCGGGCCAGATCATGACAGCTGCCGCACTGCTGGAGACCAATCCTAATCCGTCGGACGAGGAGATCGAATCTGCCATGAGTGGCAACATTTGTCGCTGTGGTACTTACGTGCGAATCAAAGAGGCAGTGAAGAAGGCCGCTAACCCCTAAAATCTGAAAATCGATGACACTCATAAAAACTAAACACAACAGACGTTCATTTTTGAAGGTATCTGCTGCTACAAGTGGAGGTATGTTGATCGGGTTTAACTGGTTGACGCGCTGTACTCCGGCTGGTGAGCCGAAGGTGGCCATTCCTAATGAATGGTTTGATATTAATGGATACATCAAGATCGGAGATACGGGCATGGTGACCATCTTCTCTCCGAATCCTGAGATCGGCCAGAATGTAATGACTTCTATGCCTATGATTGTCGCTGAGCACCTCGATGTGCCCTGGGACCATGTGGTAGTCGAGCAAGGAGCATTGGATGAAGATGCATTTAAGAATCCGCAGTTCGCCGGAGGTAGCCTGTCGATCATGCTCGGTTGGGATGCCCTGCGAATGGCAGGAGCAGCTGGCAAGCGCATGCTAATGGAAGCCGCAGCCAAGGAATGGGGCGTGGGAATCGATGCGGTGACCGCAGCTGATGGCATTGTCTCTGAAAAGGAAGGTGAGCAAAGGACGATCGGTTACGGTGCCATCGCAGCCAAAGCGGTGGGTATCGAGGTGCCTGAGGAACTGGAACTGAAAGAACCTAAGGACTACAAACTGATTGGTACTCCGCAGAAAAACGTAGAAGGTCCCAAGATCGTAACAGGCAAGCCACTCTTTGGGCTCGACTTCAAGCGCGAGGGCATGAAATTGGCAATGATCGAGCATGCGCCTTCTTTCGGTATGAAGCCGGTGAGCTTCAACGAGGAAGAAATCAAGGCGATGGATGGTGTGACGGACGCATTCATAGTAGATACCACCACCGAAGATCCGATCTGGGCGGAGACCAACGCCTTTCACCAACTGGTGACAGTCATCGGTGAGTCGACCTGGCAGTTGATGCAGGCGAAAAAGGCACTGAAAGTAAACTGGGAGCGTGTGAGTGATCCGGAGAACACGGTGGAGCATGAAACCAAACTCCGGGAAGCCCTTCAAGCTGGAAAGCTGGAAGAAGGGGGTCGTGTGGATGGCGATCCTGAGGCAGCGTTTGCGAATGCCACCAAGGTGGTCGAGCGTACCTACTCGTCACCCTTTATGGCGCACAATACGCTCGAGCCGATGAACTTCTTCGCGCACGTGACGGATGAAAAAGCCGAACTGATCGGACCAACGCAAACGCCGAAGGCACTGGAAGACACCGTATCGAAACTGCTCGATATGCCCGTAGAGGACATCACAGTGAATATGACCCGACAGGGTGGAGGCTTTGGAAGACGACTCTACGTCCACTTTGGGGTGGAAGCTGCAGCGATCTCCAAGAAAGCAGGTGTACCGATCAAACTGATCTATAGTCGCGAGGATGATATGACCCAGGGGACTTTCCGACCTACCTATAGATCTACCTACAAGGCTGGACTGGACGAAAACAACAACCTGGTTGCTTTCAGTGTACGTGGTGCAGGTATTCCTGAGAGCCCTGTTTTCCCGAATCGATTCCCAGCGGGGACCGTGGAAAACTACGCGGCCGAAAAGATCAATGTGGCGACGAATATCTCCACCGGCGCCTGGCGAGCGCCGAGGTCGCACTTTACAGCAGGCGCCGAGCAGTCCTTCTTAGATGAAGTGGCTCAAGCCGCCGGCAAGGATCCTATTGACTTCCGATTAGAGCTGTTTGATCGGGCAAAGAACAACCCGGTCGGCGAGGAGTACGAGTACGACGCGGAGCGATATGCGGGTGTACTTGAGATGGTCAAGGAAAAAGCCAACTGGGGTGTGGAGACACCAGGAGTATACCGAGGCGTGGCAGCGTACTTCTGCCACAACTCGTACGTAGCCCAAGTGATGGATATCGAGATGGAGCGCGATAAGCCGGTGGTCAAGAAGGTTTGGTGTGCGGTTGACTGCGGGATCCTCATCAATCCTGAAGGTGCGAAAAACATCATTCAGGGGGGTGTGGTCGACGGTATCGGTCACGCGATGTACAGCCAACTCACGTTTAACGACGGTACACCAGATCAAAAGAACTTTGATCGCTACCAGTTGATACGAAACAGTCAAGCACCGAAGGAGATCGAGGTCTTCTTTGTTGACAGCGAGGTGTCGCCAACGGGTCTCGGCGAGCCGGGCTTGCCCCCTGCCGTGGGAGCACTGGCCAATGCGCTGTACCAAGCGACAGGGAAGCGCTACTACCATGGTCCATTTGCTACGGCGGATCAGGACCAGCAGGATGTAGAGCTGATCTAATGTCAAGGGTTCGATTAGGATAGCAATAGAAGGGCGACCCGGACGGGTGGCCCTTTTTTATGCCTAGGTCATTTTGCCCGGTCCATATTTAGTGATGGTAAGACCTGCGATAGTCCGCGGGCGTGGCTCCCATCACTCGCTTGAAGACCCGATTGAAATTGGACAGGTTGTTGAACCCCGAATGATAAGAGATCTCAGATATGTACTTATCCGACGTGACTAGCAGCTTACAAGCTTCATTGACCCTTGCTTCCATGATGAGCTGAAATAGGGTCTTCCTGGTCATGTTCTTGACAAACTTACATAGGGAACTGCTCGTCATGTTAAGTTCAGAAGCAAGGGCAGCCTGGGATATTTCCGGATTTCGAAAATTATTTAGCACATAGCTATATACTTTCTCGATTCGGCTTGATGCCTTTTGGCTCTTTGG
>JBCCXG010000195.1:0-9551 GCA_039191945.1 Bacteroidota bacterium | reverse complement strand
CTCCCCATTACTCCAAGCGTCCGAAATCGCATACCTGCTGACAGCGTAAGTTGCAGGTTGAGGGCCTGAGTTTCAGTTATCCTTCCTGATTCGAAAGCAAGGGTTTATATTGCTTCTATTGCACTCAACCAACTACTTATGAAGAATCGTCGGCAATTTTTGAAGAACGGGATTTTGGGTACCATGTCGTTGCCTTGGCTGGGTACCACTGCCAACAATTGGTCTCTGCAACCCCTGCTTGACGCTGGTAATGGTGAAGACTATTGGCAAATGATCCGGAAGCAATTCCCATTGAAACCAGATCAGACCTACTTCAACAACGGAACCATGGGTCCTACACCGGGCTATGTCCTCGACAAAATGATCAATCACATGATGCACTGGGGCGAACACGGAGCAGAGGTGGACTACAAAAATGGCTCGGGTCCTGCCTTACTTTCGGGCTACTTCCCGTACGAGGGATTGCGCCAAAAGTTGGCGGCAATCATTGGTTGTGATTTAAAGGAAATCTCTTTGACCCAAAATGCCACTTTTGGTATGAACTATGTCGGAATGGGGCTTGACCTAAAAGAAGGGGATGAACTTATCAATACAAACCAGGAGCATGGCGGTGGATTCGGTGCATGGCAACTCTTAGCGAAAAGGAAGGGCTGCGAGTACAAACAGGCTACCATGCCCATGCCAGCCAATGATCCACAGGAAATCTACGATGCGGTATTCGAACAGGTGACGAAAAAGACCCGGGTGATTGCGATCCCACACATGGTGTCGGTCTATGGCACGGTGATGCCGGTGAAAGAAATCTGCCAGGAAGCCCGGCGACGAGGGATATTCACAGTTCTCGATGGGGCACAGTGCGTCGGCCAAATCAGCGTGGACGTCAAGGATATAGGGTGTGATGCTTACTACTCAAGTCTGCACAAATGGTTGCTTGCACCCGCGGGGAGCGGACTTTTGTACGTCAATGAGGACGTGGTAGGTGAGATCTGGACGACGATCGCCAGTTACAACTGGGACAATCAGGAGGATCACGGGTTTAGGATCATGCAAAATGGAACGGGGAACCCCGCCATGATGACGGGATACGAAGCAGCTGTCGATTTTTTCAATACAGTCGGCGAGGAGCGCTGGGTTGGTCGAATCAAGGAATTAGGGGCTCACTTGCGCGCTGGGCTCAAGAGCATGGACCACGTGACGATTCACTCTTCTACCAATGAAGATATGGCTGCCGGGATCACTACCTATGCCGTAGCGGGACTCACAGGTCCTGAGTTGCAAAAGACCCTGTGGGAAAAGGAGCGATTGCAGCCGAGATCTGTCGGTACCGAACTCATGCGGCACAGCACGCACATCTACAATTCGAAGGACGAAATCGACCGGGCGTTAAAAGTGATCGAAGCGCTAGCTTAACTGCTTGGCTATTCGTCCTTGAGGACCGCCGCGGGGTTTTGCTGTACCGTCCTCCAGGACTGTAGGGTAATCACCGCTGTCGTAAAAACCAGCATGATCCCGACGGCCAACAAATAGTCCCACGCTGTCACCGACGTGCGATAAGCAAAATTTTGCAACCAACTATTGATTCCATACATCCCCAATGGGACGCCAATGGCGACAGCGAGGGACATACGGAACACATATTTGTTGTTGATGGCTATCAGAACTGCAGGAATTGATGCTCCGAAAACCTTCCGAATACTGATTGATCGCCGCTGCCTGAGCATCTGAAAGCGGACCGTGCCTACAAGCCCCAGACAAGTGATCAACAAAGTCGCCAGGCTGAAGGCCAGAATCAAGTTGGCTATCCGCTGCTCCTCGGCAATAAGGCGTTGAAACGTATCATCGAGGAACTGATATTCGAAGGGTCCCTGAAGGCCCGATGCTTGCCATTGCTCTTCCAGCTGACTCAAGACCTGCTGGTAATCCTTCGATCGAAATTTCACCAAGAAGTTGCTTTTCCAATCAAACCCCTGGTCAAGCAACAAAGCGATGGGCTTGATTTCCTGGTCAAAAGACTGGAAGTGAAAGTCCTCGACCACTCCAAGCACCTGACTTTGGCCGGTCTCCGATATATCATTGAGGGTCCGCTTTCCCACCAGTGACTGCATATTCAGTTTACGGGCCGCTGCACGATTTAGGATCACCCCTGTAGAATCTGTCGCAAAAGAGGGGTCGAAGTTTCTACCCTCCACAAATCGCATCCCCAAGGCTTCCACTGCGCCCGGATCTATAGCGTTCCACTGGACGATCACATAGGAGGTGTCGTTGCCGTCCACGACCCTAAGGCCATGGCCATTCCAGTCACCAATGAAATCATACATGGTTGTGCCCACAGACTCGACAGAACTGAGTGCAGTTGCTTTTTGACGGAATACCCGCCACCCATCAAATCCGATGCCGGTTGCTTTTTTTACATTGATTACGGCCTCCCGATTATATCCCAGGTCCTTACCTTTCAGGTAGTTGAGCTGCTTCACCACCATGACTCCCGCCAACAGCGTGAGAAACGTGAACAGGAACTGAAACACCACAATTCGTGATCCTACCCACGATCGGCCTGTCACCTGTATTTTCGCTCTCAAACCTGGCACGAGCGCCTTTGACGCTACCCGCATCGCTGGGACTAATCCGGCAACTAACCCGGCCCCGACACAAACCAAAAAAATGAAGATAATGGCCCCAGGACTTTCAAGCAGGTCTAACTCCAGACCAAACCAGCGAGGAAACTGATCGTGCACGGCCACTTGCACAACCACTACGCATATCACTCCGGCCATCAACGCCAGCAGAATAGATTCCTTCAAGAGTCCGCCAAAAATTCGCTTCCAACTCGCTCCCAGCGTACGTCTGATCGCCACTTCGTGACCACGAAAGTGCAGCTGGGAAGCGGTGAGCAATATGTAGTTGAGCATGGCCACGAGAAGCACTATCATCGATAGCCCCCAAAGCATGTCGACGAAGTTCTTGTTTCCAATCACCGCATGCTCAAACAGTCCCCCACCGTCGAAATGGATGGCCGTAATGAGTGTGACTGGAAATTGGAACCAGTCTCCAAAGTGCTCTTCGCCAAGGGCAGCAATGGCTCCTTCCACGTCTTCTCCCCGTAATCCGTCGGCCAGTTGCATATAAACATAGGTGGTATACGACCCACCTTGCAATCTGCCCTGTTCAGCCCAGAACTCTGGAAATGACGACCCCGAGATCAGGTATTCAAATTGAAGATGAGAATTCGCCGGAATGTCCTCTAGTACACCCGATACCTTGAAGTGTGTCTTATTTCCGTAGTGAAAGATTACCATCGCTCCTAGGACATCCGTCCTACCAAAGAGCCTCATGGCCATCGATCTCGTCAGGACCATACTGTACGGCTCGGAGAGTAGTTCACCTCTTTGACCTTGAATGACATCAAACTGGAAAACTTCGAGGAAGTCACTATCCGTGTAGAATCCTGTACCTTGTTGGGCGGTGATCATTTTGTCCTCTGTCGCCAGCGAAATATCTGATTGAATCGACATGATCTTAGTCGCGCGATCAACGCCCGGGATATTCTCTTCCAATAACTCGACCCAAGCCCCATGCACCAAAGCAGAACGATACTCCTGGTTTTGGGACTGACCAAGGATAGTCATCCGGTGGAGCTGATTGGCATTTTCGTGGAACCGATCAAAACTTCGCTCGTGTGCCACGAAGACCTGCAAGCAGGCAAACGCGCCAATGCCAATGGCCAGGCCGGCGACGTTCAATACAAAAGTAGCCGGGTCACGGCGAATCAGTCTGAGCAAGAATTTCATAGCGTGCTGTAATCGTATAGTGTCAACCTACTTCTTCTAAACATTGAGCCTCTTCCCGTCCCTCAGTTCTTAATGATCTTTCTTTTCATCAAATCGTAGCGATCCCCTTCTCTGAGGAAGTAGAAGAGTTGCCCTGAATCGGGCAGTTTTTTGAGATCGCTCCCTTCACGGCTCCAAAAATTACCATCATAGACCAAGACGTAGCTTTCTCCCAAGACTTCGAATTCATTTCCTTGCACAACCATCGCGGTGCTCTCGTCCAGCCCTACGCCAAGTAGCTCCGGTCGCTTTTCCAAGATATTGAAAAGATCAAACTGACGATTTCTCGCCAGCACGTGCTGATCGATGGCAATGTTGCTAATGAAACCAAACCCTTCTTCATGGTCCCCCATCATGATCTGATTGTTCTTCGTATCCCCGCGGGCCAGATAAGAACCCTGTATCGTCGCACCCGCAGAAGAGCCACCAATCACACCCCCCCTTTCCAAAAGGGCCCAGAGCAATTCTTCGGTTTGCGTGTCGGCGTAAGCGTCTACGAGCCGCCACTGCCGACCACCATTAAACCACACGCCCCCTGCCTCCTTTAGGGGTTGAACGAAGGCGTCAGCATCGGCTTCCTCACGGTCTCTGGTATGCAAAATGGTCAGATTCTTGGCGCCCTGATCGCTGAAACGAGCCAAACCCACAGAAGCTGGCGTGAAGTCCTCAGATCCCGACGCCGTGGGAATCAACACGATGGGCGCCTCAGGTCCCCCGGCCAGTTCAATGAATCGGGAAATAACCGACGGAGGTACACCGCCCCCGCCCACCACAACCAGAGCACCACTCTCCGGGCCGCGTGTCTGTGCAAAGGCGAAAATCGATAGGGAAAGGGCCGTTGTGAACGTTATAAGTCGTTTTCTTTCTAACATGGTTTTTTATCAAAAGATGTTTGAGATACGCACCATCGGTTTTGGCGTATTCCTCGGTTTGGGGAAAAGTAGTCAATTTCGGCGAAGGGCGGCTGCAATCAAGTGACTTCGGTACGTCGAGCCAGAGGGAGTCTTACCCTCACTCTGTACCCAGAGCTGATCGAGCATCGATAGGTATGACACTTTGATAATCTTTCGGACAAGGAAATCCGACTATATTTCCAGACTGAATCCATTCCAAGCGTATCCCAAGCGTGAAAATGAAGATCAATACAATACTACTTCTCCTATGCTCGGCATGGGCCATCTGTTCGTGCAACAGCGAGATCGAAGAGGCCCGCAAGCCTAATATCATTCTGATTCTTGCCGATGATCTCGGCTATGGCGACCTCGGATGCTACGGCCAGCAAACGATCGAAACGCCACACATTGACGCGCTGGCAGCAATGGGCATGAGGTTTACCCAGCACTATACGGCAGCGCCAGTTTGCGCACCGGCAAGATGCATGTTACTCACCGGCAAGCATGCGGGCCACGCCTACATCAGGGGCAATGACGAATGGGCCGCACGGGGAGCAGTCTGGAACTATGACTCGATGAACGCCAACCCGATGCTCGAGGGCCAGCGACCCCTGCCCCAGACCGAGATCACGGTCGCTCAGCTGCTCAAGGATCAGGGTTACACAACCGGCATGGTAGGCAAGTGGGGCCTCGGAGGGCCTCTCACGGGTAGCGTACCCACGACGCGAGGATTCGACTTTTTCTATGGCTACAACTGCCAGCGCCAAGCGCATACCTACTACCCCATGCACTTGTGGCGCAACGAAGACAAGGTAGCGCTCAACAATATCAGTGTGCCTCCAAGAACCGGCTTGGCCGAAGGTGCGGACCCTAATGACCTTGCGAGCTACGATCCGTTCAATCTGCAGGACTATTCGCCAAAATTGATGTTTGATGAAGTCACTCAATTTGTCGACGAAAACGCCACCAAACCTTTCTTCATGTACTTCGCCACGCCTGTCCCCCATCTACCCCTGCAGGCCGACGATCAATGGCTGGCGTACTATCAGGATAAGTTCGGCCCGGAAACGCCTTACCTCGGCGATCGAGGCTACTTCCCCCACCCCACACCTCGAGCAGCTTATGCAGCAATGATCTCGCACCTGGATGAGCAAGTCGGTCAACTCGTTCAGCAGCTGAAGGACCTGGGCATCTATGAGAACACCCTCCTCATCTTTACAAGTGATAACGGCGCCACCTACGAGGGGCTTGGAGGCGCGGATACGGGAGGGTTCGCCAGCAATGGACCCTTCGGGGCGGCGTATGGCCAAGGAAAGGGCTTTGTGCGCGAGGGTGGCATCCGGGTACCCATGATTGCCAGCTGGCCAGGCCGCATCAAGGCTGGAACGACCAATGATCACCCCTGTGTATTTTACGATTACCTGGCTACGCTCTGTGATGTAGCCGGCGTAGTGCAAGTGCCACGCAACGATGGCATCAGTTTTCTCCCGACGCTCGTGCGCAGCGGCATACAGCCCATGCACGACCACTTGTACTGGGAATTCCCTGGATACAAAGGTCAAATAGCCGTCCGAAAGGGCGATATGAAATTCATCTGGGGCAATTTGCATGAGGCAGATAGCATGGCGCTCTATGACCTCAAGACCGACCCTCTCGAAACCGCTAACCTACTCGATGAGGATCCTTACCTCGCCGAGGAATTCGTGGAACTAGTGAAAGCTAACCACACCATTCCTGACATCGAACGATTTCGGATCACCACCATTGATTCGCTCCTGAGTATGTGAGGTAAAGCCAGCAGACAGGATACTCCACTGGCCTGCACGCTCAAAACGATCATTCGTCCCGTAAATAACTGACAGGACTGACAAGTGTCGCTTTGATCGCTTGTAATCCGACGGTCAATACCGCGATCAACACAGTGACCACGCCAGCTCCGACGAAGAACCACCACTCGAGATCGATCGTGAAAGCAAAGTTCTCCAGCCATTTGCTGGCGATAAAATAGCTGATGGGCAATCCCAAAACGATGGCCAAAAGCACCAATTGTGTTAAACCCAAGGTCAAAAGCTGCAGCAACGACGCCCGGCTGGAGCCTAATATTTTCCTGATGCCGATTTCCTTACTTCGGCGCTCCAACGTAAAGGAAGCCAATCCGAAAAGACCCAGGCACGAAATGATAATGGCAATCCCTGCAAAATAACTGGCAAGAGACGATACCCGATGGTCCGTTCGATACATTCGGTTGTAGGCTTCATCCAAGAAACTATAGCGGAGCTCAAAACCGGGGTTTAATGAGGCGTGCACCTCGTTGATCGCTTCGATGGCTTCTCTTTCCTTGCCCGGCTCCAGTTTGGCCATGACGTACCGGGTAGGTTCATACATGGGTCGAAGGAAAGCCGGCTTCACCACCTCATGCAGGGAGTTGAAGTTGAAATCCTTCACCACACCGATGATCTCTACCTCTTGCCCCCATAAGACGACCTTCCGGCCAATGGGTTTGTCAAATCCCATGAAGTCAATCCCCGCTTGATTGAAGATGACCTTGTCCCTGTCCGAAGCCAGCAACTTGGAATAGCTCCGTCCCTCGACGATTTCAATGTCCATCATTTCCAAAAACCCCGGAGTCACATGCATACTCTCAAACTCCGTGCGATCGTTGGGGTCCTTGCCGGGCCATCGCACGCCATAGGTGCCTCCATTGTGCCCAATCATGCTATGCGTACTACCGGCGGCCTCCAGCACGTACGGTAAGGTCTGTATCTCATGCACGTAGGTCTGGTAGGTCACGCTGTCCCAGATGGCTCCATCGCTGGTCAGTCGCAGGGTGTGCTCTTTGCTATAACCCAGGTTTATAGATTGCGTGTAGTCCAATTGCTGATATACAACCACTACCGCCACGATCAAAATGACGGAGAGCGTAAACTGAAAAATCACCAATCCTTTGCGTGCCCATGACTCTCCCGTGGATTTGTAAAGTTTGCCCTTCAAAACAAGGGCCGGGCGAAATCTCGACAGGTAGAGCGCAGGGTAGCTGCCGGCCACGAAGCCTGTCACAATGGTAATCATCAGGCCGAAGATCAAAACGGGTCCCCACAGCTCAAAAACGATGCGTTTATCCGTCAATTCGTTGAACTGAGGCAAGATGAGCCAAACCAGCAGCATACCTATCAGAATGGCACCTCCTACCATGACAAACGACTCCGTCAAGAATTGGACAATCAAGGCAACACGAGAAGCACCCACCGTTTTCTTGATGCCTATCTCCTTCAATCTTCGGGAGGCTCTGGCTGTCGACAGGTTCATGAAATTGATACATGCGATCAACAAAACGAACAACGCAATCGCACTAAAGATCCGTACATATTCGATCCGACCTCCCACCTGCGCACCGTTCTCGTAGCGTCCGTACAGGTATCTGTCAGAGTACTTCGCCGCGAAGGGCTTGCGATGCGTTGCGCTGCTATCGGTTTTCTGGATGATGAGATCCTTGACCTTCTCGTTAAAGGCAACCACATCCACCCCTTCGTGAAACAGGATATAGGTCTGAGGTGCAGTATTGAACCAGTTTTGCATCCACTCATTGTCGTCATAAAATTTTTGAAAGGGCACAAAGAAATCCCAAGCCAGAGAGGCAGACCTTGAATGGTTGCGATACACGCCGGTCACTTGATAAGACTCCTCCTGCTGTAACTTCACCATTCGACCGATCAGTCCCTCTGTGGTCCCAAACATGCGTTGGGCCAGATCTTCTGATATCACGATCGAATTGTTCTCTTTGAGCACCTCCTCAGCGCGACCTTCCATCAGCGGCATTGTAAAGACCTGAAAGTAATCCTCACTTACCCAGATACCCTCTGCGATCAGGGACTTGTCCCCGTGGCTCAGTGTATAGTCGGAGATCCAGGTTGTGGTAACCGCCCTATCTACTTCGGGGAAGCCCTCAACCAGTCCACGGGCCGTTGGCCCCGCAGTGGATTCGCGAGTGAGCATGCCCGTCCCCTGATCCACGTTTTCCAGCAGCTGGTAGAGACGTTCATCATTCACGTGGTGCTTATCCATTTTCAGTTCGTCATCCACCCATAGGTAGATCAATAGAACCGCTGCCAAGCCCGATGTGAGCCCTAGTAAGTTGATAAGAAACGAGCCGCTGTACTTCCTAAAGTTCCGGAAGGCCACGACCATCGAATGTCTAAATAAATCCATGATATTGAGTTTTTGACTGATTCGGAAACTGCGAATCAACCCCGGTCGAAACAGGAGCATCACATCCCTCCAAAACAGGAGATCCGCCCTGCGCTTGCCGTGGGTCTCGATCCGTCGCACGTAGTACTGCCGAAGGTCCCCCTCGATATCATCAGCCCAAGTGGCCATGCAGAAGAATCGAAGCCATCTCAGGGCCAGTCTTGGTGGATGAGGTTTGGGGTGCTCCTTCATTTCATGTCGATGATGACCTGAGGTAGCGCCTTCCAGAGCGTATCACGGGCGTCCCTCGACTCCTGCATAGCCCTCCGTCCGAATGAAGTAATCTGAAAGTAGCGCTTGGGTTTGCCTCCCCTTGAGGCCTCAGTATCTCCCAACTCACTGGCCAGGCAGCCCTTCTTCTCCAAGCGCAACAGTGTATTCTGCAAGGCACCGATGCTGACTTGCCGGCCGAGTCGTTGATCGATTTCGTCCTTGATCGTCACACCGTAGGCATTGCCGTGCAGGATACCTAAGGTGAGCAGGACAATCTCTTCAAACTCAAACGAGGTCGTTAAGGTCAAATATGACCCATGCTGGGAACCTATTTCGAAATTCCAAGATTATGCGCCGCCCCGGTAGCTCAGTT
>JBCCXG010000194.1:0-9558 GCA_039191945.1 Bacteroidota bacterium | reverse complement strand
TTGTCAAAAATCTCAAAGACCAGGGGATTAGGAAAAGACTCACTGCCTTCTTCCTGCTTACAAAGCTGAAAAGTCCGTGGCTCGTTCCACTCACAGACTCTATCTCCTTGCAGGGATACGTTACTGATTTCGCTGCTCATCTGAGGTGGGCTTTGACATGATACAATCAAAACAAGTACGGGAAATAACCTGCCTGGGACCATTCCCAAATATAACCATTCGACCTGTCTACTCCCTTAGTTTGACCTCGCCAGCATTGACGTAGAGCTGCTTCCCAATACTGGCCTCCGGTACACGTTCCATCAAGGTAGGTACATAGTGCCAACTGGCTGTAGCCCGCGATGGCGTCAGAGAAAGCAATAGGTACCCATGGTCCCTCAAGTTGGCATACTTGAGGTGCGGATTGATGGGAGAGTTGACAATTCGCTTTTCGTGCATGAGTACCGTGTCCGTGCCGACTCGCTCGTTAGAATTGGCTGAATTGATACTGGTTGTGCCGAACTCTACCGCCACAGCACCTGCTGCACTCTCCGGATCGTAGGTCTCAAAAGGATCTACGGTCACTTCAAAGGCCCAGCTACTATGCGTATCTCCCGTAATGAAGATGACGTTATCGATTTCTTTGATGAAGTCCGCTATTTCGCGCTGTTCAATGGGGTAACCGTCCCAGCTGTCGAGATTGATGGTGAAATTGGGCTCATACCCCCAGTTGAGATACGAAAAGATTACTTGATTCCCGATGACCTTCCACTGGGCTTCTGATTCCAACAACTGCTCCTTCAACCAAACGAGCTGCTCTTGCCCCAACATCGACCGGCTACTATCCATGAGGGCTGGATCGGAAAGACTATCCAAAGGCCGACTACGACCTTCCAGTCGCTCGTCTAGCATGATCAAGTCCACCAAGTCGCCATAATCGAACTTACGATAGTGTTCCGAATTTTCACGGATGGGTAGCCACTCATAATAAGCCTGTACTGCAGCCGAACGCCGCTCTTCATAAGGGCCTTCATCTTCTTGATGATTTTGAGCGCCCGTCTCATAGGAGTTATTGGCAATTTCGTGATCATCCCAAATGGCAATCATCGGGTGATTATTGTGTACGGATTGCAAATCAGGATCCAGGCGATACAATGAGTAGCGGGTTCGATAGTCTTCCAAGGAGACAATTTCATACGGAGGCAAATTGAATCGACCGGTAGCGCTGTCTCCATAACTTCCAGTGCCGTATTCGTAAATGTAGTCTCCTAAATGAATGACGGCATCCAAATCTTCCTGCCGAGCAATGTGGCCATATGCATTGAAGTAGCCGAATTCGTAATTACTACAACTGACTACCGCAAAATTGATCAGATCTGATGCTGCGGGAGCAGTTTTTGTCCGTCCGATGGCCGAATAGGCCTCAAGAGACTTAAAACGATAGAAATAATTATTGCCCGCGGCCAGATTGGAAACGTCCACCTTCACTGTATAATCCCGCGAGGGGCCCGTGGTAAACGTGCCTGATTGTATGATGTTCTCGAAGTCCTGATCAGTGCTAAATTCCCACTCCACCTCAAGGCGCTCCATCTCCTGATCCGGCGTGACTCGGGTCCAGATCACGACAGCGTCCTGCAGTGGATCACCAGAAGCAACTCCATGATAAAAAGGCTTGAGCTCTAGGTCATAGAAGGCCGCAAGCGTGCTGGTTGGTTCTTCGCGGGACTGATTCGTCGCACAAGCTGCCAGCAGCGCAAAATAGAATAAGTAGTAAAATGCTCTCAAGGTTGTGGTCTTTTTTGATGCAGTCGGAAGTTACTACCACCCCCACAATTGTCTTACGTCCTTGTATAAATATTTGGTTAAGATCAGGGGAGCAAAAGGCGTCTCCACTTCCTAGGCTGACCACCATTGACTACCGTCCAAAGATCAAATTCTCATTAACGTATCGAGAAAGTCCATGTTTTCTCCCTTGTGTTTGACGATCAGTAGCGGAATATCACTATCCTTAAAAGTCAGCTTCTCTGCCAGAGATCCCATCAGGATTGCGGACGCGTTGGTCCGGCCCTTCGAACCCACAATGATCAAATCCGCTGCTAGTCCATGACTGAAGCTATTGATCGGGTCCACGTAGTTGCCACGCTCCGCCTCCAGAAAATGCGTCTTGTAGCCTTCTGGAAGATCCTCCGATTGGAGTACCACAGTCGCGTGTTTCCTGGCATTGTCCCGCATGATGTCCACAAATTCTTCATAGCTCTTGCCCGTCTTATAAAAGCCTAGCGGCACACTGAACGCATTGGCCAAATGAAGTTCGCTATTCGATTTTTGCGCCATGTCCCTGGCCGTGCGGAGTGCCAGCAGCGAATGCCTCGAGTAGTCAAGCGCCACCACCAACTTGTCAAGGGTGCGTTTCCCATTCATGGGGACCAGCAGAAGGGTACAGGGACTTTTCCGGGCGATATGGCTTGTCACAATCCCGGACCCCTTGAGGCTGCGCTTCCGCCCCATAATCATCAAATCGGCCTCCTTGATCTTCGACAGACGAAGCAGCTCCTGGATGGCATGCCCCTCTTTGATGATAATTGTGGTCTCCACGCTGGAAGAGCGGAAGTGTTGGTCAATTTTCTGCTGAAGATCGCTATTGATACTCTCATCCAAAGGCGCTAGCAAGTCAGGATACTTCTCCAACACTTCTTTTGGCAACTCCAGACTTTGCGCTACATGGACGAAGAAGACCTTTTCGATCGGCAACGCCTGACTGATCAAAGCCGCATACTTGATAATATGGTCATCCATTTCTGTTAAATCCAGACCGGCTATCACAATCCGAATGGGGGTATTTTCCAAAGTCTCCATTGCGTTTAGATTTTCTTGAGGTTAATCGTTTATAGGTTACTCTGTGTGTGAAATGCATCCGCAAGCCTCAAAGTATGCCCCTGATCAGGAACAGTGAAGCAAAGGCAATAATGGCGTACAGCTCAGGAAAGACCGCAAGGATCATCGCCCGACCAAAAACATCATTGCCCGATCCGATACTATCAATACTATTGGCGCAGACACGTCCCTGAAACATACCGGAGAATAGTCCCGCTAGTCCCAGCGCCAAACCACCACCAAGGATACCAGCACCCTGAAGGACAGTCATATTCTCGGTGATGAGGTCCTGGAGGATGAAAAAACCAGCAAATCCGTACAATCCCTGGGTTCCTGGCAGCGCACTCAGTACGATATACGAGCCAAAGGACTCGGGTCTCTTCTTCAGAGCACCGACTGTAGCCATCGCTCCGATAGCAGTACCCATGGCACTACCAGCTCCTGCCAGGCCGACGAGTGCACCAATTCCAATAAAAGCAAGTGTCAATGCAAGGGCTTCAGATTCCATATTTTAAGATTTATAGTCCACAATTGATTTAAGTCTTTTTCGAAAAGGTCTGTAGCTCACGCCTCCACCTTGAAACTGGGCATTGCCATAAAACTCCACAAATGTCAGCCGTAGGGGATGGACAAAGGCGCCCAGCGTGGCCAGCGCCAGATTCAGCGTATGACCAAAAATGAGAAACACGCTACCCACGAGAATGCTCAGTACGCCGTCCCCCATCATCTGCATGCCAATTTGGTTGACCACCAGTCCCAAGACGGCACTGGCAACTCCCAGCGCAAATAGTCTGACGTAGGAAAGCGTGTCGCCGAGGAGTCCGGTGAAAATGAAGAACAGGGGCAGCAAACCCGAAGGTATTCGCTGTCCCAGAGGTATCGTCATATCGTGAAAGGCGAGGACCATCGCGATACCTACAATCGCCAATACCTGCAAGTGCGTAACATAGGGTTGCAGCGCTGTGACCCCCTGGTTACCGGCCAGGAAGAGGCAGATAGCCGCGGTGATGATCATGAGCTTGCCAAAAACGGGTAATGCTGCCGATACACCTTCGTAGATCAATTTGTTGCTGATGGCGAGAATGACTCCGACGAATATCTGCACGACACCGATCATCAACGCTACGTTGAAAGCGTTGAAGACGAAGCTGCGATCATCCTGAATAATCACGAACTGAGCGAGGTATTGCAGCATGGGGTCATCGGAGCCAATCAATGGTACGCCAAATAAGCTCCCGGACTTTACGATGCCCATGACCATCGTGAACGCGCCCAGCACAATACCTAACACTGCCAGGTCCCTTGCTCCCTTAAGAAAAGTGAACGCGCCGATAATGGCTCCGGCTAGCAAAATGAATCCGTATCCCGCGTCCCCCAGACAGTAAGCGAAGAAAATGGGATAAAACACCGCGATGAATGGTGTCAAGTCCAACTCGTAGTAGCTCGGTAGCTGGAAGATGTTGGTGATGGTCTCAAAGAGCCTGGGATAGCGTGCATTTCGCAGCAGTACCGGCACTTGGTCTCCCGGTTGGGGTGCACTAATTCCAAAGGTGATCTGGGCCTTTTTGAGGTAGTGCTCCAGTCTGCCTTCTATGGAAGCTGGAAACCAACCGGTCATTGAGCAGATAGCACCGTTCGCATGATCATTGAAGCTCCCGTTGGCCTGATGAAAAGTCATGGTGAAAGCCACTTCCTCCATAGCAGCATCCAAGGGTCCAAGGTAAGGTTGGTAAGCGCCGATTTCCAATTTGAGCCGGTCATGCTCCCCCCAAAGGGCCTCTTCTCGGGCTTCTACTTCCGCGAGGCTCCGAGCCGGCAAGACGATTTCATCAAAAGGAAGGTCCGGAAGAGGTCCATCACTCACTACTACGAAGTGCGTACGCTTACCCTCCTGCGAAATGATGTGCACCTGTACCTCCCCGAAATCAAATCGCCGGAAAGCGCGCTGGTCTGCAACAAAAAAGTGGACCTCGACACCACGCTCCCGCACCTTTGCAAGCCGCTCCCGATCAAAATGGCCCCATGGTCTGAGGAGTAGTTTCTCCTTCGCAACCAGCTCCAACTGCTGCGTCCCTTCCTCCAGCTGTATTCTCAAGTCGCTTACGTGATCGGTCACCGCTTCGACGGTTAGGTCCTCTTCAACCCGCTGCTTTCCCACTGCCGCGTCCTGGCAATCACGGATTACCTCTATCACCTTTTGAAGACGAGATTGGTCCTTTTCAATCCTCTCCACCCGATCGTCTCGATAGTTGTAGTCGATCTCAAGATGCAAGACGCCTAAGTCCTGAAGTTGGTCCATGACGCGTTCCCGATCCTTGTGGAAGGTCAGAATCGATATTTTCTTCATTTTCGCTTTCATCAGCTAGGGACCACCTCCTTCCTCTTTTTCATGATCTTCTGAGCGGCTTTGGATATGTTCTCGCGATCTTCCAGGAATCGCTTGATTTTAATGATCGCATCCTCATACTGCGGTATTTGTACTTTTTCGTACAGGTTGACCTTCTGCGTGGTCTTCTTCCGAGCCTGATGCAAAAGCTCGATTTGCTCCTTCATCACGGTCACCTGCAGGTCCAATTCAATGGCTTTCTTAAGGACGTCCATACCCGAGGGCACCCATGGACGCTCTCGCCACCAAGGCACATCTTCGACATAAAACTGTATCTCATTGATCTCCGGTATCTTCACACCCACTACGCTCTTTTGCTGAATCCCGAGGTCTCTCAGGCCAAGGATTTTGGGAAACTCCGTCCAGTAGTCCTCGAACAGGTCAAGTCGCTGTTGTAATGATTCGCGTTCCGCCTCAAGCTGCAGAAGTTCGTAGGTAAGTGTCTTCACTTCCTTCCTCAACGCGGTCTCCTTGTTCTGTAGGATGGGCAAAGCCCGCTGCCGGATGGCTAGTTGCCTCCGGAAGGACTGAATCGTGATTTTATTGTATTGAAACTTCAGTGCCATTCATTAGCGATTAAGCGCTTTCCTTTATTGCATCTGTACGCTTCGTCCAGTACTGCTGCACAAACTGCTCTTTGATACCCACCTCAAACGGCTTGAAGTAGCGCTGCATCAGTTGCCAACCCGTGTTGAGCATTTCGTCGATGGAAATGTTGATATCGATGGCCAACAATTCCCGAGAATAGTCCTTGGAAAAATCAAGGCACCTCAGGTCATACTCATTCAGGTCAAAGCCGTTTTCCTTCTTGGTCTTGGCCTCCATGGCGTCCGCGTAGAGTCTTACCATCGCATTCATCACCTGCGGATGGTCCTCTCGCGTTTTCTTGCCGATCACATTTTGCTTCAAACGAGATAGGCTGCGGAAGGGGTCGACAATGGACTTACCAATCTCCACATCGTGCTTCAGGAAGAGCTGGCCTTCAGTGATGTATCCTGTGTTGTCGGGGATCGCGTGGGTAATGTCTCCCTCATTGAGGGTTGTCACCGCCAAAATTGTGATGGAACCTTCATGCCCCAGTTGTACCGCTCGCTCGTAGGTCCTGGCCAAATCACTGTAGAGCGATCCGGGCATGGCATCCTTCGAGGGAATCTGGTCCATTTTATTGCTGACAATCGCCAATGCATCCGCATACAGCGTCATGTCCGTCAGCAGTACCAGCACTTTCTCATGGTGCTCATTGGCAAAGTACTCCGCCGAAGTGCAGGCCATATCCGGGATCAACAGCCGCTCGAGTGGTGGATCCTCCGACGTATTGATAAACGAAACGATCTTGTCCAATGCCCCGGCCTCCGTAAAAGCACTCTTGAAGAAGAGGTAGTCATCGTTAGATAATCCCATGCCTCCCAGGATGATTTTGTCGGCCTCCGCCCGGGTGGCAATCTCCGCGAGCACCTGGTTGTAGGGCTGATCAGGGTCGGCGAAAAAAGGAATCTTCTGACCTGTGACCAACGTATTGTTTAGGTCAATACCAGCGATGCCCGTGGCCAGTAAGGTAGAAGGCTTAGATCGCCGCACAGGGTTCACCACACTACCCGTCACGCTCCGAGGCATACCTTCCAGCGTTGGGCCTCCGTCGATGGGTTCGCCGTAGGCGTTGAGGAATCGACCCGCGAGCAACTCGCCCACTTTGAGCTGCGGTGGTGCCCCAGAGAAGACGACTTCGGCATCTGTCGCGATACCCTCAGTACCCAAGAAAACCTGCAGCGAAACCTCATCGCCGACCACACTGATCACCTGAGCGGGCCGGCCGTCGACCCACGCCAGTTCGCCATATCGGATACCCTCGGCCCGCAAGGAGCAGGTGGCTTTGGTAATATTGAAAATGCTCTTGTAAATCCTTTGAAATGCAGTCGTTCTCACATCGTTGACGTTTGGTTCAAGAGTTCGTTTGTCGGTGCCTCCAGCAAGCCATTCAATTGCTTTTCGTACTTGGCAAATTGTGGCGATTCGAAAGGCGAGTAGTTCATTTGCTTTAGCAGATTGATGACCTGCTTGAAGTAATTGGTGGTTTGCTCAAAATCCTCGAAATCAAAAGCTTTGTCGCAGATGCCCATTACCGTATTCAGCATATAGCGCTGACGCTCCATAGGGCTTCGCGTATCGATATCATCAAAGGAGTCCTGCTGGATGATCCCAAAGTCGAGCAATTCGCTCTTCCAGTAGCTGACGTGGTAGTCAATGGGAACAGCGTCATCACCGAGAATATTGATTTGGTCCTTCGCCTCGATACCTTCTCGCAGCACATCCTTTGCCCGTCGGACCAGCGGTACCCAGCCGGATTGTATGTGCTCCTCCGCGTAGCGAATAAATTCTGAGTAGTCGAGGTATTTCGAGTAGGAGGCCAGTGAGTCAATGGCCGGATAGCGTTTTGCGTCCGCCCGCTTCTGAGAGAGCGCATAAAAGCAACGAGCCACTTTGCCGGTAGACTCAGTCACGGGCTCCTTGAAATTACCCCCGGCTGGTGATACGGTCCCGATGAAGGTCACTGACCCATGGCTGCCATTATTAAGTTCGACCAAACCCGCGCGGCTATAGAAGTTAGCAATGATAGCGGGCAACTCAACGGGAAAGGCATCTGGACCCGGAAGCTCTTCCAGACGATTGGACATTTCCCTTAGTGCCTGGGCCCAACGCGACGTGGAGTCGGCCAGCATGAGCACTTTGAGTCCCATACTACGATAATACTCCGCGATGGTCATCCCTACATAGACGGATGCCTCGCGAGCGGCCACAGGCATGTTGGAAGTATTACAAATGATAGTGGTCTTCTCTTGCAGCTTCCTGCCGGTATGTGCGTCGGTGAGCCTGGGAAACTCCGTGAAAATCTCCACTACCTCGTTGGCTCGCTCCCCACACGCCACGATGATCACGATGTCACACTCACTGTTCTTGGCAATGGCCTGCTGCAATACCGTCTTGCCCGTACCGAACGGACCCGGAATATATCCGGTACCTCCCTCCGCAATGGGGTTGAGCGTATCAATGACCCGAAGTCCGGTATTGAGAATATTAAACGGTCGAAGCTTCTGGCGGTAGCTCGTTACGGCCACCTTCACCGGCCACTTCTGGGTCATGGTCACTTCCACTTGCTGGCCGTCGGACGAAGTCAACCTAGCCATCTTATCGGAGACCAGATAGTCACCAGGCTCAGCGACCTTCGCTACCTCATACGATCCCTCAAAGGAGAACGGCACCATGATTTTGTGATCCACCCAATTTTCCTTGACCTGTCCCAGCCAGTCGCCTGCCTGCACTTTGTCTCCTTTCTCCACGAAGGGCGTAAATGGGAAGTGCGTGTCTCGGTCCAGCGGATAGGTGGTCTCGCCGCTTTCGATGAACAAGCCGCCCATCTTCTCGAGATCGTTTTGCAAGCCATCGTAGTTTTTCGAGAGGATCCCCGGGCCCAGTTCCACTTCCAACATGTGACCGGTAAACTCCACGCGATCCCCCATGTAGATGCCCTCACTTGCCTCAAAAAGTTGTACTGAAGCCGTGTTACCGTTGACGCGAATCACCTCTCCCCGCAACTTGACCCCGCCGCTTTCCACCAGGCAAATTTCATTTTGACTCACAGGGCCATCCGCTTCGATCAGCAGCAAATTGGATACTACACTCCTTACTTCTCCGGTTGTCATAGTTGCACGGTTTTGGGTTCTCGAGAAATCTTTTTGATGTTCGCGATCAGCTCTTGCAGGCGCTCTTTGCCTGACCCTTGCCTCAGGACGGTTCTTCGCTGCACGATCATCAGCTGGAGGGCATAAGCATATACCTGATGGCTACCGAAGAAGCCATTGAAGCTGCTTACGTACTCCCAAATGATGCGATCTACCTTGCCCTCGATGTCTTGTGGATCCCCGGTAGTCAAGGACTCCAGCAACGCCTCGAGGTACGGAATTGACTTCAACAGCTTGGGAGACGCCGCTTTGTTCGGACCGATCTGCCGTAATAGACTCGCGGACGACTGTACACTTGGTTTCCCCAGGAGCGGAAATGCTGCGGCATTGTACGTGGCAAGGATATCTTTGAGTAGTCGATCAAATTGAAGATACGAGGTAAGGAAATCGTCATTCACGGTCTCAACCTCTTCCATGAAAAGGTGATCGAGTCTGTCACTCAGCGTACTGGACGACAGCTCGTTGATCTGGTCGGCGTATACTTCCAGAAACTGATTCATGTAAGCCGGAAACCTGGACCGCTCCCTCCTATGATCCCTCAGTTCGTCTTGCGAAAACCCCGAGGCAACCCTAAAAGGGGCT
>JBCCXG010000193.1:0-9578 GCA_039191945.1 Bacteroidota bacterium | reverse complement strand
CCACTCTTTATCGAACTCAATTTTCACTCCATCGAGGGTATTGATGGGTTGATGGGCATATTTTTCTTTGAGCCTATCCAGGATGCCGTCCACGTCGATGTCGGGCGTCAGCTCGATTTTGTTCTTTGATATATGATAGTTGGGATAGGTCGCACGGAGCATGGATGCGCTCTTGCCAAACTCTACTAAGTGACTCAAAAACAAGGCGATGCCCGCCAAGGCGTCTCGGCCATAGTGCAGATCGGGAAGGATGACTCCTCCGTTGCCTTCCCCGCCGATGACGGCGTCTACCTCTTTCATCTTTTGGACCACGTGGACTTCCCCTACCGCTGCGGCATGGTACTCACCACCGTGTTTTTCGGTCACATCACGAAGAGCTCGGGTGCTCGAGAGATTGGAAACAGTATTTCCTTTGCGTTTTCCCAATACGTAATCGCTGACTGCGACGAGCGTATATTCTTCGCCAAAGGACTCCCCATCTTCGCAAACCAATACTAAACGGTCCACGTCTGGGTCGACCACGATGCCTAGATCGAAATGTCCCGCTTCTATCTCTTGAGAGATTTGGGTGATATTTTCTGGAAGGGGTTCAGGATTGTGGGGAAAGTGTCCGTTGGGTTCGCAATAGATTTCGTGGACCTCCACGTCCAGTTTCTTTAAGAGCATGGGCACCGCGATGCCGCCGGTACTGTTCACTGCATCGACTGCGACTCGAAAGCGTCTGTCTTTGATCTTCTGAGTTTCGACGAGCTCGTGGTTGAGGATATCATCGATGTGTCGCTCCAGGAGGTCATTGTTCTTCGAGTACTGTCCAAACTTTTTCGGTTCGACAAACAGGAGATCCGGAGAATCGGCCCACTTCAATACTTCTTTACCTTGTGCCGCGGAGATGAACTCTCCCTGATCGTTGAGGAGCTTGAGTGCATTCCAACCGGCTGGGTTGTGGCTGGCGGTGATGATGATACCTCCCGTGGCGTTTTCATACTTCACGGCCATTTCGACTGTCGGTGTCGTCGACAGCCCCAGATCGATGACGTCAATTCCTTGTGCGACCAGGGTGTTAGAGACTAATTGTGAAATGGCCTTACCCGATGGGCGCGCATCTCTCCCGATGACCACTTTGGGCCTACTGGTCTGCTCACGAACGAGCATGCCGTAAGCTGCGGCGAATTTAGTCACATCGATGGGCGAGAGCGTTTCGCCTACTTTGCCTCCGATCGTGCCTCGGAAGCCCGAAATTGATTTGATAAGTGTCAAGTGCCAACTACCTTTTTGAGGTGCGCAAAGATAGAATTATGTTCGATATGACCATGCGCACCTGCTAAAAGTCAGGCACTAGTTGAATTTGGCCATGACTTTGTCGACTTCGGAGTCGGCATTGCCGCACTCGGCTCCAGGCTCCACGGTTTTCCCACAAAAGCCACACTGAGCACCTTCTTTGTTCAAAAAAGGTGACTGGGAAGCGCAAGTGCCTTTGAACTCTCCGTTTTTCAAAAAGATCAATCGGACTGACATCAGGATGAAGAAAGCCGCCACAAAACCTATTCCTAAAAGTATCGTCGTCATTGTCCTCTGTTTGATTACAAAATTAAGCAAATTGCTCGTCTAGCTTACAACCACTAAAAGCCGAAAAAAGATTCGATATGAAGCAGCCTTTGGCGCAACCAGACCCAAATAGACAGGAAAAACTAAAAGCTTTTGATCGCCTATTGACGATCATGGATGAATTGAGGGAGAACTGCCCATGGGACAAGAAGCAGACTTTGGAAAGCCTTCGGCACCTGACGATTGAAGAGACTTATGAGCTGTCAGATGCGATACTCGAGCAGGATTTGGATGAAGTGCGGAAGGAGTTGGGGGACTTGATGTTGCACATGGTTTTCTACAGTAGGATTGGGCAGGAAAAAGGTGCCTTTGATGTCGGTGATGTACTGAACGGCGTTTGTGACAAGCTCATCACGCGTCATCCCCACATCTACGGCGACGTGGAGGCAGACGACGAAGAGCAGGTCAAAGCCAACTGGGAGCAAATCAAATTGAAGGAAAAGGGCAACCGTTCTGTATTGGGCGGCGTCCCCCAATCGCTACCTGCCTTGGTCAAAGCCATGCGAATCCAGGAAAAGGCCCGTGGTGTGGGCTTTGATTGGGAGGAGCGCAGCCAAGTATGGGAAAAAGTAGAGGAAGAGCTGCAGGAATTCAAGGAGGAGTTTGATGCATCCAACGATCGGCCTATCGACCCGTCCAAAGCCCAAAATGAATTTGGTGACTTGATTTTTTCTCTGGTGAACTATGCCCGATTCTTAGAGATCAACCCCGAGGAGGCCCTGGAGCGGACCAACAAAAAGTTTATCAAGCGTTTTACTTATCTGGAAAAGGCCTCAAAGCGGGATGGGAAAGCGTTGGGAGATATGACACTTGCGGAGATCGACGTCTACTGGGAAGAGGCAAAGAAGCTTTGAACAATACGGAATGGCACGTGTTCTGCCGTTATGCATCTAAAAATCAGTAGCGACGTAGAATCATCCCTTGCGACCGTCAAGCAGGGATTTACCGAAGCGCTTTTTTTGAAGCTGAGTCCTCCTTTTCCCAGGGTACGCCTCGCGCGATTCGATGGATCATCCCCGGGGGACATCGTCTCGCTGGAGTTGGACTTTGTGCTCTTCAAGCAGCGCTGGACCAGCGAGATCGTTTCTGAGGCCAATACAAATCAGGAGTGGGTTTTTGTTGATGAGGGCAAAGAACTGCCTTTCTTTCTATCCCGATGGCGTCACCAGCATGAAGTCCATGCCCAGGAGGATGGCGCGCGTATTGTGGACAACATTGAGTATGCTACTGGGTGGATACTGACTGATATCATCATGTACCCGGCGATGTACTTACAGTTCCTGTATCGAAAGCCGATTTATAAGCGCTTTTTTAGCAAAAAATAAAAGGGAAACCTCTCGATTTCCCTTCCTAATTTCTTTTCTGTAATCGCTTCTTAAGATTGGCGCCACTTGATCATGCATCCGATGGCTCTCTTGCCGGTCACCTCTGGCTTCGTACCATTGAGCAAGGCATCTACGGCTTTTGCTACGTAAGCTTCGCTGACGTCCGATGCGTCTCGAGGACTATCGTCAATTGCCCCGATGTACTCTACCTTATACTTAGAAGAAGCCTCTTTGTTGAGCACAAAGACGTGGGGCGTTTTTGTTGCTCCGTAGGCTGCTGTGATTTTCTGTTCATCGTCCCTTAGGTAGGGGAAACCGTACCCTTTGGATGCCGATCGTGCCTTCATCTCGTCCATACTGTCGCCCGGCTGCTGCGTCACATCATTGGGATTGATAGCAATTACGGGAAATCCTTCGCTCTTGTACTTTTTGTCGAGATCGATGATTCGCTTTTCGTACATCTTAGCATACGGGCAAGTATTACAGGTGAAGACCACAATGAAACCCTTGGCGTCCGCATAGTCGGCGAGGGAGACCATGTCACCATTCACATTTTTCAATTCGAAATCTGTCGCATAGTCACCCACTTCATAACCACCCACGTCTGAGGAGGCATTCATAAAAAGAATACCAATCACCGCGAGCACACCGGTTACCACAACAAAAGTTCTTCTCATCTTATCGTTCATTAATCAGTTGATGAATTTATTGATTTGCGCAAATAGCTGTTCGCGCTCAAATGCCTTTTCGTAAAAATGCTTCCTGCCATTGGATTCCACCATCAGGGTCGCAGGAATGGCGCCCGACCAGGAAGGATCGACTTTGCTCATGTAAGCGTCGTAGTCTTTCTCATCCAGCAGCATGATTTCGGAATCGAGGCCTTTTTTAGACACGAATCGTTTTACTTTCTCCTGTTCGTCAGGAAAGTCCAAGCTGACCAGCAGGACTCGAACATTATCCAGCTCATTAGCCTCTTCGAAGTAGGGCAACTCTTTGATACAAGGTCCGCACCATGTAGCCCAAAAGTTGACTACGGTCAGTCCGTCGAATTGATCCATCTCGCTTGCGAGCGTTGGATATTTTATGACTTTTACCTCTTGTGCTTGCGTGAGACCGAAGCTCAGCAGAAGCGCACAAGTCATCACATGTCTCATAGGCTTTTGTATACGGTTTGTTAGCGGAAATAGTTTGAATACTCGTTGGAAATATTCTGAGGAGTGGAAAAACTAGGCCCTCGTGTACAGTGCTCAAATTGCATTCTCTTACTCCTAATGTGAGAGCTTGGCGTAATTTGGACGTGTCGGCGACTCTCCAATTGTACTCAGCAAAGAAATAGATGGGAGATAGTGGTTCGACCATTTTGGGGGTAGCTTGTTTGCACTTTTTTGAGGTGACTCTTGACTTGTCCACAATGGCCCTTGCTTTTCAACACTCGCGGGTATTTCTCTCGCTAACACTTTGAAAAGCAATAATCTACGATTGTGCCTCACGATGCTGATTCCTGTGGATAACGAAAAAAATGATCGTACTTTAGGATTTTATTGAGACGAAGTAGGGGAGAGATCTATTCTTGCGTTTGGCGGATCAATTTGTTGCGATAAGCATTGAAAATACGACTCTTGGAGACAAACCCTACGTACTTGCCGTCGTCGATCACTGGTAGATTCCACGCTTGCGTCAGCTGAAATTTGTTCATAACGGACTGCATCTTTTCCTTTGAGGTCACGAAGGACGGAGGTTTCTGCATGATGGTCTGTATCATCACGTTGTCACGCTTCTCAGCATCGAACATGATATCTCGAATATCATCCAGCGTCACGATACCCTGTAGTTCTCGCTCCTCATTGATGACCGGGAAGATATTGCGCTTGCTTTTTTTGACGAGCTCGGTTAAGTCGCCAAGGGTCTGATCTGGCCTAATGGTGAGTAAGTCCTTTTCGATCAGTTTTGACATATCCAGCAGGCTTAGGACAATCAGGTCTTTGTCATAGGGAATCAGATCACCCTTTTCGATGAGTGATTTGGTGTAGAGCGAGTACTTTTCGAAGTAGGAAATCGTAGTGAAAGATATGGCGGAGACGAGCATCAATGGAACAAAGAGGATGTAACCGCCCGTGATCTCGGCAATCAGGAATATCGCGGTAAGCGGAGCGTGCAACACACCGCTCATTACGCCACACATGCCTACCAGGGTAAAATTGCTCAAACTGAGATCGATGCCCGGAAAGATTAGGTTCAACGTCATGGCCAAGGTGAAACCGGCAATGCCTCCCATGAAAAGTGATGGGGCAAAGATCCCTCCACTTCCTCCTGATCCGATGGTGATGGCAGTCGCGACGGGTTTGACCAATAGCACCAAGGTCAAAAGGATGATCGGGACGAAAGGGTGGTCCATGATCGGCGCGAGGGTCCCCTGATCGAATGCGTCAAAGCTCTCCCCTGATAGTAGCTGTTTGATCGTATCATAGCCCTCACCGTACACGGGTGGGAAGACCAGGATCAAAAGTGCGAGGGCGATGCCTCCGAGGATAGCGCGATTGAAGCTACTCTTGATGCTTTTCACGGCTCCTTCGACCCGATACATGACCCGGGTGAAGTACACCGAGATCAATCCGCAAAGGATGCCTAGTCCAAAAAAGTAGCCGGTGTCCCCAGCCCGGAATCCATCGACCAAGCGAAATGAAAAAAGGATGTCTTCCCCCAACAAGATGATGGTGACCAGCTGACCCGCCACCGAAGCAATCAGGATGGGGATAAATTTAGAGATCGTGACGTCTGTCAAGATCACCTCGACCGCAAAGATCACACCCGCGATGGGTGAGTTGAAGATGGCGGAGACAGCACCTGCTGATCCACATCCGATCAACAAGGTCCTCCTCTTGTAGTTGAGATGAAAAAGTCGAGCGATGTTGGACCCCATGGCGGAGCCGGTGACTACGATGGGAGCCTCCAATCCTACTGATCCACCAAACCCCACCGTAATGGCACTTGTGATCATCCGGGAGTACATCTTACTGCGCGCAATGATGCTGGAGTTTTTGGAAATAGCGTAGAGGATCTGGGTGATGCCGTGGCCGAGACCTTCCTTGAAAATGTACCGGGCGATCAGCATCGTGAGCAAAATACCTATCAATGGGTAGGAAAGGTACAACCACTGAAAGCCGAGAATATTGGTATTGTGTGTGAGTAGCTCTTGTATGCCGTGAACGACCGTCTTGAGTGTAACTGCGGCGAGGCCCGCTACCAGGCCCAAAACACCCGCTGTCAGCAGAATGAAGTTATTCTCGCCGATGTACTTGAGACGCCAGACCGCGAGGCGCATCAAAAACTTGTTCCACTTCAAGACTTGTTGGGAATTGAGGTACAGATAAGGCCGCAAAGATAGGAGACCCGCCTAAATTACATAGGCTCACCGGTAATTTGAAAAGCCATGGTTTCAGACATCACACACATTAAAGAGACCTGCCTGTATGTTTCAGATCTCTCTCGGACGAAGGATTTTTACCAAGATCTCCTCGGCTTTGAGCTGATCAATTTCACCCCGGGTCGCCACGTATTTCTCCGAGCGGGGTCAAGCGTGCTACTCTGCTTTGACCCGGTTGCTACTAAGGCCGAGACGCAGCTCCCTCCACACTTTGCAGAGGGCCATCAGCACCTTGCTTTTGAGGTACCGCAGGACCGGTACGAGACGTCAAAAGATGAGATAATATCGAAAGGAATCGAGATCATATTCGAGCAGCAATGGTCGGAAGGACTGTATTCCTTTTATTTCCTAGATCCCGACGAACACGTGTTGGAGATCGTACCTGCGGGGCTTTGGGATTAGGCACTCAGCGATCTTGGTTGTTATGCAAATACAAAGCCAAACGCTACTATCATGAAGAAAGTACTCACCGTGCTCCTGACGCTGCTAGCATTGAGCGGCCATACTCAATCATTTTTCGATACGGCCGTCTCACAACCTTGGACAGGACAGGGCACCTTGTTAGGTTCGCCAGCTAGTTTTCATATGAAATGGGACAGGGTCCTTCAGGATCAGTTTTATCAATTGGAATTTAAGCATGAGCGATCCACCGAGGAGGGGACTATCACTTTCGAGGCGATGGGTTTTTATCGCTTGATCGATGAGGCATCATTCGAAGGCACGTGGTTGGATTCGAGGGGGGTGTCACTGCCACTCAAGGGAGCTATAGGGGCCGATCAGCTTACCGTCTATTGGGGGACTGATGAGACAGAAAGAGGCCAGACGGTCTATACGCTCCAGGCCGATGGCGCGATGGTGGTGGAGGACCATGTGCAAAAAGAGGGAAAGACCATTCCATTTGGCAAGGCTGTGTATCGATGACCCAAATGACAGATGGATAGGGTGAGGTCGGCTAATGACCTAGGCTAAAGATCCACTGATAAAGATTATATCCTCCCAGGCTGAGGAAAACCACACCAGGCAAAACATGGACAAGCAGTTGATTGTCGCTGATCGCTGTAAACCGGTTGCCGAGCCGAATGGCCAGAACCAGCGTGACAATAGAACCAAAAAAAATACCTATCAGATAGGTCCAGAAACTCACACCCTCCGCTTGTATCCATCCGTTGGTTTCCAGATAGACGGTTACCGTCAGCCAGAAGGGGATGGCCAGAGGGTTCAGGAAGCCAAGCGCGACTCCTTTGACGAATCCGTTGCTGCGACGCTCCACACCCTGCAGCTTCACAGTCTCAGAGGTGCTATGAGACCTGAGGGAGTAGATACCCAGTATGCAAAGGACTAAACCCGTGACGAGCGTGAAGTGGCTGGCCAGCTCGATATTCCGATTGATGAATTGCTGAAACTTCAGCACCAAAAATGCATAAAAGAACTCTACGATCGTGGCGCCTAGAATCAAGAAGTAAGCTGGTCTTGTCTGGCCCAAGATTCCCATTTTCATGGCGGTGATGTTGATCGTTCCCGGAGGGATGGACCCCAATAAGCTGATCGCAAATGCAATGAAAAAGACCTGGATCGCCATAGGCTAGGCGGAGCGCCTTTGATTGTATTGGCGAACCTCTTGTAATTTCTTCCAGCCGGCGGAAAAATTCCAGTAGTCGTAGCCTCTTCTTTTGTTAGCGACACTCACCTTCTGAAGCATCTTGAGATGCCAGAGTACGTCGCGGTAAGCCGTGCGCAGAGAGAAACCAGGTTGGTAGATGTGTCCGGGCTCTGCGCCCGCTCCGTTGAGCTCTAGGATCTTGAAGTTGCGCCCGGCTACGAGATCTTCTATCGAGCTGCACCTCAGATCAAATCTACCGAAATAGAAGCCCTCAATTTGTTGGGCAACCTTGTCGATGGTCGCTGATAGCTCGGGGGTGATCCAGTGTCCCGCGTTGTAGAAGGTCGTGCCTCTGCAGTGATTACCGATCGCTTCAATTTCAATTTTTTCGCCGACGGTGGGGATAGTCGATCCGATGGCCTGCAGGCCAGCGCTTTCAAAGTCGGCCTGCAGCATCGCTCGTACATTTTGTTGCAGGAGCTGTGTCACTGTATGCTGCCCGTCTCCCGTTACCGATAGAAATCCCTTCTGAACGATCGACGTTACCTGCCCCAAGTCCTCGTCGGGTTGTCGTATGTAGAATATGCCGAGCTCGAGTGGATAAGGAACATATTCCTGCACCAAAAAGTCCACCTCTACCCGCTCCAAATAACTTCTTAGGGCAGATGCGGTGGAGATTTTTTCCACCATCCAGCCTCGATCGCCAATATCAGGCTTTGCTATGATCGGGAAAGAAACACCGGTTTCCTGAAGAAAATGCTCGATGGTAGCGACTGATACATCGGGAGAGAATAGCCTGGTTTTAGGGATGTATGCTGGTGGGATCAGTTCGAAGATGTCCGACTTTTTCTCTCCCATCATGCCCCCCAGCTCGATCGAGGGATTAGACGCGGTGAAGAAGAAAAAGGATCGGCTCTTCAGCGCTAGATAGCCGTAGTAAATGAATACTGGCAGATAAAAGAGCGTAAAGGGCCAGAATTCAAAATGGGAGACTTTGGTCCACCATTGCTGGAGTTTCCCTACCTTGGAAGGCATTGCGATGGGTTTACGCGCCTCCTTGTTGGTAGCGAACCGTGGAGCTCGCCACACCAAAATGGGGCGGCAAGTCGACATAGTCACCCAAGGCTACGAGACCGATTTTGATCAGTGCCATGTGGTGGATGGCGTGCTCTATATTATAAGCCAGTTCACGATAAAAGCTACTTGGTATAGTGGACGGCTGCGACCCTTGAGGGTCATAGTCAGCGATGAGATCCATCTTGTGATTTTCCAATGTGTTCGCGAGGAAGCTGTCAACTGAGCTAATCACACTTAGGGCAAGCTTCCGATCTTCTTGTATGAATTGGTCGTGCTTTCTGTTGTCGTAGTTGATCTCCCCCTTTCCTACACCGTCCATCAAGCAGATGAAAAACTCGATCGTATGCCGAACATGCTGCCCCACAGAGGATCCACTGAGCACGTCGATCGGCTTAGAGAAGTCTTCGTCTGTCAATTGGGTCAGTACGCTAGTAAGCTGATGAAGAAGCCCTCGGGCTGCTTGCTGGATGAGCATATTCTCTAAGTACTTTTAGATGGCACAAAAATAATCATATTATTGAGTCGCAAGGAGTTGGGTCCAATACCT
>JBCCXG010000192.1:0-9585 GCA_039191945.1 Bacteroidota bacterium | reverse complement strand
GTTCAGTACAAGAATTTTGAGTGGTTTTACTACAGCACCACGAATTTTGACATCTATTACTACGCGGGAGGTGGGGACTACGCGAAACAAACTATTGACTTCCTGGAGGAAGAATTTAACAGGTTGACCGACTTGCTGGGTTATGCACCCTACGCCAAGACCAAGATATTTCTGTACAATTCCATCCATGACCTGCAGCAGAGCAACAAAGGCATCGAGGGCGCTACTTTTACGATAGGAGGTCGGACAGACTTCATCAAGCTGCAGATGGAGGTTGCCCATCCCGGATCTGTCGCCAAATTCAAAGAAGAACTTATCTATCGTCTGTCCCGCATTCTGATTGAGGACATGATGTTTGGCGGTAGCCTGGCGGAGATTTTCCAAAGCTCTTATCTACTCAACCTTCCGAAATGGTTTATCGATGGTGCTGCGAGATACCTTGCCTACGGCTGGAGTATTGAGATGGACGATCATATCAGAGACTATCTTGGACACAAGCGGGTAAAGAAGCTGATCAAGATCGAAGGTGATGAGGCAGGCATTGTCGGACAGAGTATCTGGAACTATATCGCCTTGATCTACGGGAAGAGCAACATTTCCAATGTATTGAATCTCACGAGAATCATTCGCAACGAAGAGAACAGTATCGCAAGTACGCTGGGTGTCGACTACAAAACCTTCCTATCCAATTGGCAGAACTACTACCTACTTACGGAGGAGGAGGTACTTCGAGACTACAAGGATCCGGCTGGAGATGACCTTTTGGTCAGCAAGCGCAGCAATGAGTTCAAATACAAAAATGTACGAATCAATCCGATTGGTAAAAGGATTGCCTACTCCCACAACCGTCTCGGCAAGTACAAAGTGTATGTGCGAGATATGGAGTCAGGAAAGACCAAGACGGTGCTGCAAGGAGGAATCATCGTGCCTGGAAAGAAGGTCGATAAGGAGCTGCCGCTGCTGGATTGGATCGATGATGACAACTTGGGTATCATCTATTATCGGAGGGGACGACTCTACATCACCAGCGTCAACGTGCAGACAGGAAGGAAGGTCAACAAGCCTCTTTCTCGTTTCAAACAGATCAATTCGTTTAGCTTCAACGATAACGGCAGGCTTGCGGTGATCAGTGGCGACGTAGATGGCCAGAATGATCTCTTCCTGGTGAGCATGAGGAGGAGCGCGGTCAGGAGGATTACAAAAGATATCTTCGATGATGCGGATCCTGCATTTATACCAGGGACCGCAGCAGTTGTCTTCAGTTCCAATCGGCCATCAGACAGCCTGGGCGTTTACAACAACATGGCGGTCGAGGATGTGCCAGATAATTTCAATCTGTTCATCTACGATCTAGACACGACTCGGTCTACTTACTACAGGCTCACCAACACCCTGGGCAACGACTTGAAACCACACCCCAAAAACGAGTATGAGATTTTCTATCTGAGCGACCAGCGGGGTATCAGAAACCTCTACAAATACGACTTTCGGGACTCCTTGCACAGCCAACTCACCAACTACAGCAAGAGTATTCAGAGTTATGACCTGCACTTTGACCAAGATGGTATGACATTCCTTACCCTTGACGACGGTGTCGACAAAGTGTACTATACGAAGAGTGTCGATTTTGGCGCCAAGCAGTTCACGGGTCAGACGCCCAGACAGCGCTACAAGCAGGCGCAGTTTGTGGCCAATAGGTACACACAGCGGACAGGCATTGATCTCACTGATGCCGGTACTCCGGACATACCGGATGACCCTGACGAATCCATTGTCCCAAGTGATGAGGAGGACTTGACAGATCCTGACCTTATAGACACAGAAAACTTTGCCTTTGAGGATGAAGAAGAAGCTATTGAGGAGCAGGAAGGCATTATCGATACCGAAAATTTCGTTTTTGAGGGGGACAGCAGCCCCCAGCAACAGGAGCGTCAAGACTATCGTCCTGATTCCTTTTTCTCCACCTATCAGCGCTTCCAGCAAGAGACGGAAGTGATGGGTCCTATCCCTTACGCGCCACGCTTCAGCTTTAGCAACCTGGTGACGTCCTTTTCCATCGATCCTCTACGTGGGTTTGGGATCAACCTCGAGACGCAGATCACCGACATGCTGGAAAACCACAAGGTGAAGGGGGGCGCTTTGGTCATTACAGACCTCAGGAGTGGTGATTTCTTTGCAGAGTATGAGTACCTCAAGTACTGGGTGGACTTCCATTTCCGAGTAGATAATCGACTGTTTTCATTCAGGCAGGACGGCGGCGAGCAATTAGGCCAACGGTATTCGCTCACACGTTTTGAGCCGGGAGTGCACCTGCCCATCTCCAACTGGTTTCGTTTTGAACTGAATCCATTCTTTGCCATCGCTTCATTCCGCAACTTGCAGTTCGAAGCGGTGAACACGGTCAACTCACGTCCCGATATCGCACAAGATAGCCGTACGCACTACGGAGGGGTAAATATGGCGGCGGTCTTTGACAACACCGTAGCCAGGGGCTTCAACGTCCTGCAGGGGACTCGAGCAAGGGCGGAGTTCACTCAATATGGGAGCTTCAACGGTAGCAATCAGAATTTTGGTGATCTGCGCCTTGATGTGCGACACTATCAGAAAGTTCACAAAGAGATCACCTTTGCGACCAGGCTCTTCTACGGTCAGTTTCTAGGCCCAAACAAGCAAAACTTTCTAGTCGGAGGTGTAGACAACTGGCTCTTTAACCGTACCAATAGTTTTCAGAGCGGAGACCCTCTCGAGATCTCAAACAGCCGAGACAACTCCGATATATTGTTTGTGGAGTATGTGACGAATTTGCGTGGTTTCGACTACAACGAACTATTTGGAAATTCGGCGCTGGTGTTCAATGCAGAAATGAGGATCCCTGTGTTCCAATACCTGTCCAAGGGGCCGCTTACCAGCAACTTTCTGCGTAATTTCCAGCTCGTTGGTTTTTATGATATCGGCACAGCGTGGAGTGGTCAAATTCCACTCACAAGAAATGCCAGCTCCAATGAAATTCGGTTTGACAATGACCCTACCTTCTCAGCTAGTATCTCCAACTTCCGCAATCCGTGGCTGGTGGGGGTAGGCGCCGGACTCCGCACAGTGCTGCTGGGCTACTACGCGAAATTTGATGTCGCCAGACCCATTAGAGATTTCGAGTTAGGCGACTATCGGTTTTATGTAAGTATTGGCCTGGATTTCTAAATTTGGCCTATGATAAAATCCATGACCGGTTACGGGTCTGCAGAGCTGTCTGAAGATAAGTATTCACTGAAGATCGAGATCAAGTCACTCAATAGCAGATACCTCGACCTCAACTTAAAAGTCCCAAAAGAATTTAGTGACAAGGAGCTTGAGATAAAAACAGCCGTCGCTGCAAAGCTTGTCAGGGGTAAGTTGAGCTTTTTGGTGGATTTTCAACCTCATAAATTCGAGGAAACTCCGGTCGAAATCAACGGTGACCTATTCAAGTTGTTTTATAATAGATACAAGGAACTAGCGACGGAGGTGGATGGTCATGACCATGAGTTGTTCAAGCTGGCCTTGCAATCACCCAACGTCATTGTAGCAAGAGAAGATTTCAGTTCGTTGATCTCCTGGGAGACGGTCAAGGACGTCATTGATCAGGCGGTCGATGCTTGCGATAAGTTTCGAGTGGATGAGGGGTCTAAGCTGGCCACCTCACTTCGAAATAATATTACAGCCATTCGCGAAGGGCTGGAAAAGGTCTCGGAGATGGATCCCCGTCGGGTTGCCAATGTTCGGAATCGTCTAGAGCAAGGGATAGCTGATCTGCGCGAAAAGACGCAGGTCGATGAAAATCGATTTGAGCAGGAGCTGATCTACTACATGGAAAAGTTCGATATTTCAGAGGAGAAAGTTCGCCTGACTAGTCACTTGGATTACTTCATGGAGGTCATCGACGGAGACGAAGCTAATGGCAAGAAGCTGGGCTTCATCGCGCAAGAGATCGGACGAGAAATCAATACAATTGGATCTAAAGCCAACGACGCTGATATACAACGGATCGTTGTGCAAATGAAAGACGAGTTGGAGCAGATCAAGGAGCAAGTCCTCAATGTGATGTAAGATCGCAATGGTGGCTAAGTCTTACGAATCGTAAAGGCGACCCGTGTCCTGTCCCATGTCAGGCTCAGTTGGCCGGTAGAATCCATCGCTACCGTAAACTGTTCCGTCTCCGGCGCCTGATTATCGGCGGGTACTTGGATTCGGAGGACATCCTTTTTATCATCATAAGCATAGGCACCCCAGTCTTTCCATTTCTCATTGAATATGATGGTCCACTCTGTTTCGCCAGGTATGCTGAATAGGGCATATCGGCCTTTGGCGATCGGTTGACCGTTGACTTTCACGTCTTGCGAAAAGTCGATCCATGTGGTCTCATTGGCTCCTGTGCGCCAGACTTCTCCATACGGCTCCAGCTCACCAAAGATCTTGCGTCCCTTCTTCGAGGGTCGACTATAACCGACCACTACGGTCAGCCCATTGATGCTTGCCTCGAGTTTTGCGGGGGGACTTGGACGGTTATTTTCGATTTGTGCCTGGGCTGTTGTACCGCCGATCAACAGGACAGCCGATAGGAAAAGTACCCTGAGGTGTATCGCGGGGGACGCCTGCTTCGATACATTTATGAGGGGATAACCACTATGTTTGCCGATCATAGATATATGATTAATGTTGAGGCCGCTGACATCTATTGTAGCCAGACTGCCTTGGAGGGTAATTTACTTCATCTCAGGAGGATTGGCGCTGCTGCTCAGGCTAGTTTATCGACCGAAAGTTGTCGATCGAAACCTGCAGCTCGCATTTCCATCGCTGCCTGTGTCTGCTAGAGGTGAGATCCGAAGAGAGTTCTACAAGAACTTTGCCGATGTCTCTTTTGAGATCGTAAAAAGTGTTAAGATATCCGACGACGCCTTCCGAGAGCGTATCCTCATCGAGGAGAACGATGCCTTAGAAGAGCTGAGAAGGCATAATGCCCCCTTCTTGCTTTACGCATCTCACTATTGCAACTGGGAATGGATAGCGGCAGCTTTTGCCCTATCGATAGCTCCTAGCGATATTCTCTACAAACCGCTGAGCAATGCTAGTGTGGATCGATGGGTCTATGCCAATCGCTCTAGGTATGGGAATCGACTCTTTCCTGTGGACCAAGTTGGAAGCGTGATCCGCAATCTGGAGGGCTTTCGAGCCCTCGGTATCATTGCCGATCAAGCACCAAAGAAGAGCAATCGAGGAAAGGTATGGACAGATTTTTTAGGTGTACCCACTCCATTTTTTCGGGGCGTATTCGCCCTGTCCTATCTGACCCAGTGGCCTGCCTACTATACGTCTTTGGAAAGGCGAAATAGGGGACACTACACCCTCAGGGTAGAGAAGATTGGTGCTCCTCCCTATGAGAAGACAGACCGGCAGGTGCTCCAGGGATACATCAAACATTTACAGGCTCAGCTGGCTACAAACCCCGCTCACTGGCTCTGGACGCACAATCGCTGGAAGTATGACCGGCAGGACAATGAGGAATTAGTTATCTTTCAGGACTAATAACAACCGTCAATTTAATATAGCTATGAAGCCACTATCGTTATGCGGCATCTTCGTGCTGCTGCTTTCAGCATGTGGAGGTGAGATCAGCAAGGAGAAGCTCCCCATCGTCAACATGATCAACGAAACTATCGGCCATATCGACAGTAACCATCGGGTCCAGATACTAGAGGACGATATTGTCTCTGGTGATTCTTTGATAAAAATTCGCGGTTACAGTATGGAAGACAAACTTCAAAAGATTGTTGCTGTAACTCACACCCCCCACTTTGAGCAAGATGACTATTTCTATTTCGATACGGAGGGGCATGTTATCTTTTCTGGACACTTGATCAATAAAAAGGATGAACGCTTGGCTGCCGAGTACAAGTATTACTACGACCGCGACCAGATCGTCGAGAGCCTCTTTTGGGAGGATCACTACGAAGTGGGTAAAAAATTCCCACATGAGAAGTTTCGTGAATTCGAGCCCAATATGGACAGCCTTTTGACTAAAGAGCGCGAGCGCATCACTTTTTTGATGAGCAAGTTGGAAGGTGAGGGATTTGTCATCAAACACCTCAACGAAAACCTCAAGGCCAACTGATGACCATAGAGGAGGCCCAGCAAGTCGTCGACGAATGGATCCAAACTACTGGAGTCAGGTATTTTAACGAGCTCACCAATATGGCGATCCTCACGGAAGAGGTTGGTGAGCTTGCTAGACTCATCGCCAGAATCTACGGAGAGCAATCTTTTAAGGAAAGTGACAAAGGCCGGGAGCTCGGGGATGAGCTAGCAGATATCTTGTGGGTCGTTATTTGCCTGGCTAACCAAACGGGAGTGGATTTGTCGAAGGCATTTGAAGCTAATCTGGAAAAGAAAAGCATTAGGGACAAGGATCGCCATCGGCAGAATAAAAAGCTTCAATAGATGCAGATCACGCTCACGACGCCCGCATTGTTATTTCCAGCCATTTCCCTCCTACTCCTGGCGTATACCAATCGATTTCTGGCCATTGCCACCATCATTCGGCAGCTTCACTCAAACTATCTGAAGGACCCAGATCGCGGGGTACTTGTGGGACAATTGAAGAATTTGCGCACCCGACTTTTTTTGATTCGGTCGATGCAGCTCACAGGAGTCTTAAGCTTTTTTTTCTGCGTGCTTAGCATGTTTCTCCTTTTTCGAGACGCGGTGAGCTACGGACAGATCGTCTTTGGTATCTCCCTTTTGCTGCTCTTGATTTCACTGATCATATCACTGCGGGAAGTTCAGCTGTCTACCAAAGCGCTGGAACTGGAGTTGAGTGACATGGAGCTCGGCTCGAAGATTTCCTTCTGACGCTTTGAGTCTTTTACAGCTTCGATAGATAATTTTCCCTCATAACCACAACCTCATCGTAGGTGTTTTGCGTCATGCAAAACTCGATGTCACGAGTGATCCCGAACTTGGCCAACCGCGCTGCATGTCCCGATTGTTTGGCTATTCCAAGGAGATTGTCCTGATGATCACGATACAGCGAGCGTGCCAGTTGGCAAGCGTCGTCCTTCAATTGTACGCGATCCCCTAAACTATCCAAGACGGCTCCGGCAAAGAGGGTGTCTTCAAGGTTGATGGTTCCTTTCCATCCGGCACAGTGCAAGATCACATCCAAGTCTTGCCGCACCAAATAGTTTACGGTCGCAGCTAGGTTGAGAAAAGCTCCGATAATGATCTGGTAAGCATCCTCGGATTTGTTGATCGCCTGAGTGCCATTGGTAGTGGTCACTGCCACTCGTCTTGAACGGACCTGTTCTGACAGGTAGTCAAAAGGTGAGTTGCCAATATCAAACTCCTCGATTTTTTGCCCGCCACGCTCCCCCGCCATGATCATACCTTCACCTCCGAGTCTTAGACATTCCTCGACGGAGGCCACCGGGTAGATCCGATCCACCTCATTGCAAAGGCCCGTGACCATACAAGAAGTGGCTCGGAAAATGTCAATGATGACCACGTTCTTCCCACGCATGTCGAATTGGTCGACAAGAATCGGCGAAAGACAGACTTCTGCCGTCATTGCTTGTTGACGAATGGGGGTCTCGTGATGACCGCCTTGGCCAGCTTGTTTCTTATTTTGATGAACACCTCTGTCCCTGACTTGTGCGACCCCGATCGAACATAGCCTAAGCCCACGCCGATGTTAAGCAATGGAGACATCGTGCCAGAAGTGACCTGACCCAAGGGATGACCTGCCTCATCTACGATCTCATAGTCTTTTCTGGGAATACCTTTATCAACCATCTTCAGGCCTACGAGCCTACGAATGGGCCCGTTTTCCTTTTGCGCTTTGATGGCTGGCGCATTGATGAAGTCTTTGGTGAACTTGGTGATCCACCCTAGGCCCGCCTCGATGGGCGAGGTCTCATCGGTGATATCATTTCCGTACAAACAATAGCCCATTTCCAGTCGCAATGTATCTCTTGCTCCCAGTCCGATGGGAAGGATATCCTCGTCTGCTCCCGCATCAAAGACTCGGGCCCATAGCGCTATTGCCGATGCTTTGTCGACATAAAGTTCAAAACCTCCAGCTCCGGTATAGCCTGTAGCTGAGATAATTACGTCGGGTATATCAGCAATAGTTCCCTGCTCAAAGTGGTAAAACTTGATGGCTGCCAAATCCACCTCCGTTAGTTTTTGTAGCACATCTATAGCCTTAGGGCCCTGCACGGCAAAGAGGCAGATGTCGTCTGAGATGTTCTTCATCTCTGCCCCAAAACTATTCTGAGAGGAAATCCAGTCCCAATCCTTAGTAATGTTGGATGCATTGACCACTAAAAGGTAGTCTTGCTCGGCGAGTCTGTAGACGATCAAATCATCGACAATTCCTCCTCGATCGTTGGGTAGACAAGAGTACTGCGCTTGACCGATGACTAAGGTAGAGGCATCATTGGAAGTCACTCTTTGGATTAGGGACAAAGCATGCGGTCCAGTGATTAGGAACTCGCCCATGTGCGATACGTCGAAAACGCCTACGGACTCCCTGATCTTTAGGTGCTCCTCTTTGTCAGAAGAGTATCGGACAGGCATTTCGAATCCAGCGAAGGGCACCATTTTCGCTCCTAAGCTGGTATGGATATCATGTAAAGGGACTGTTTTCATCAATGTGGGTTGGTAGGTTCGAAGGCTAAAACTAGTGATTCTTGCATCAGATGGCTAGGCGCAAACCGACTGGGCAGTGATCCGATCCCATGTACTCATTATATATTTCGGCGCCGCGAAGATGGTCTTCAAGGGCCTTGCTGGTCAGGAAGTAGTCAATCCGCCAACCGACGTTGCGCTCTCGTGCACGAAATTTGTAGTTCCACCAAGAGTATTTCACCTCCTCGGGATAGTACTTCCGAAAGGTATCCAAATAGCCAGCCGCCAGCAGGTTGTCAAAGCCATCGATTTCGACTTGTGTGTAGCCGGATGTCTTATCGTAATTGGCTTTGGGCCTTGCCAAATCGATTTCTGTATGCGCCACGTTGAGATCACCACATACGATTACAGGTTTCTTTTCTTCCATCGCTTGAATGTGCTCCCGAAAAACCGTGTCCCATTCCTGTCGATACGAAAGCCTTTTCATGCCCTCCCCCGAGTTAGGTGTGTAGCAAGTAACTAATATGAAGTTGTCAAACTCCGCAGTGATGACCCTGCCTTCCTGATCGTGTTCCTCGATTCCCAGGTCATAATGGACCGCTATCGGTTCTTGTTTGGTCAGAATCGCGGTACCGGAGTACCCTTTTCGAGCCTTGGACGAGTTGACGTAGATCTTATAGTCGGTGAGCAGTTGCAACGCGGTCCGAACATCTTCAGGTTGCCCTTTGGTCTCTTGTAGACATAAGATGTCTGGGTTCATCGTAGCGACATCTTTCAGAAAATCTTTCTTAATAATGGCCCTGATGCCATTCACGTTCCAAGACGCGAGGTGTAGTTCCTGCATGAGCGGGTTGGGTGAATTGTATTGATGATAGGATTAAAAATGAATTAGCCAAGGGATTGTTCCCAAGCCCAGGAAGATTTGAG
>JBCCXG010000191.1:0-9602 GCA_039191945.1 Bacteroidota bacterium | reverse complement strand
TCAACTGCTCGGCGGTATTGGTCGCAGATCAATACATTTAGGTCACCCTCGGATGTCGTGGGTGATATGCGATCTAAGAAGTGCCGATAACATTGTGCAACAAGTGTAAATGAGGGTGTCATTTGCACGACTTGAAAGGACTACATCCAACCAGATCTCATCAACGATTGGGTTGGATTGAACGCATGTGAAGTGAGTGGACGACGCTAAGTTCTCTTGAACAGTCAGAGTTGACTACCGGTGGTAGTGACTTCTAATTAGGGATAGAAATATGCGTTATTCGTAAGTTTTTCAGAATAATCGTATGTTTTCATTGTTCTTTTCGTATCTTCCTGAGGCCACCTAGGAATCTTATGGAAAAAATACTCGCTCATGGCGCAGATGTCTTACAATTGTTGAAGACGGCGCCGGTAGGTATTATCTCAATTGACAGCTCAGGACAGATCATCTTTGCTAATGATTATCTGGAAGATCTTCTGGGTTATTCTGCAGCTGAATTGATGCAGCGCACTTTGATTGGGATTACCTATGAAGAGGATGCCCTCATTAGTCAAGAGATACTTCAGAGCCTCAAAGAAGGACTCCAAACAGAAGCGCTGATCAGGAAAAGATACCGTCATAAAGATGGGAGCGTCATTGACTGTCATACCCAATTGATGGTCACCGGAGAAGACAAGTTCATTGCCTCCATCAAAGAGGTCAATCAACAAGATACCTTACAGCGTATGATCAGAGAGGTCAACTATGACACTCAAAGCGCTCAAAGGACCTTAGAAAAGATCAATAGGACCCTTTCAGATGTACAGGAGATGGCACGTCTTGGGACGTGGACAGCTATCATGGGTCAACCATATGTGAGCTGGTCTTCTATGGTCTATGAAATCCACGAAGTACCAATGGGGACACCCATTAGGCTAGAGGATGGTATCAATTATTATCATCCGGACCATATTCCTATCATCGAAGAAGCCTTCTTCAACTGTGTGGAGAAAGGAGAGCGATACGATGAAGAGCTCATCATTATCACCCAAAATGGTTTGGAGAAGTGGGTACGTGCCCTGGGCCATCCCATTTGGGAAAACGACGAGATCGTAGGTGCCTTTGGTGTGTTCCAAGACATTGATAGCCGGAAGCGGGGTGAGTTGACGCTCGAGGAGAAGGCTATCCAGCTCAATGACCTGGCTGAAAGGCTCAAGGAAAAAAATAAGGAGCTAGAACATTTCAACTACATGACTTCGCATGATTTGCAGGAGCCCTTGCGAGCGATCTCCAACTTCTCCTCCCTGTTGCTCGAAGAGTGCGCTACTGAGATCTCCGCAAGTGGCCAATTGTACCTCGACTACATTCTGAAGGGAGCCAACAGAATGACTGGACTAGTCACGAGTATGCTCGATTATGGTCGCCTCGGCCGTAAGTCTGAGCGAGAGGATTTTGAAGTTGGCGACGTTGTCTCGGAGGTCCTGCAAGACCTTTCTACCGTCTTGGAGGAATCCGGCGCAGTCATCACACAAGGAGAGCTCCCCAGTATTTATGGTTACAAGCGTGAATTTCGCATGCTCTTGCAGAATCTCGTGGCCAATGCGTTGAAATTTCGTAAAGAGGGCACTATCCCCCACGTACATATCGACTGTCAGCCCATCGACCGGGAGCTATGCTTCAGTGTCAGAGACAATGGGATTGGGATCGAAGAATACAGCCGACAGAAAATCTTCCTGATGTTTCAGAGGGGCCACGACAACAAAGGCTCATTCAAAGGCGAAGGCATTGGCCTGGCACACTGCCGAAAGATCGCGGATATGCATGGTGGTACGATATGGGTCGAGTCTGTACTCGGCGAGGGGAGTACGTTCAAAGTCCTCATACCGAACCTCAACAAGCACTGAACGGATGAAGAAAGTCCGTTTGATCTTGCTGGTAGACGACTCTGAGGCTGATAACTACTTTCATTCCCTGGTCATCGAAAAAAGCGCATGTGTCGAGAAAGTGGTGGCCAAGGACAGCGGTCCAGCAGCTTTGGAATATCTGAAGTCAACAGACATTAACGGGGACTATCCTCAGCCGGACATCATCTTTCTGGACATCAACATGCCGGGTATGGATGGATGGACATTCCTTGATGAGTATGACCAACTACTGGACAAGCAAAAGGGGGTTATCGTTGTTGTGATGTTAACTACTTCTCGAAATCCCGATGACAAAGAAAAGGCCAATGATATTCCCGATGTGGCTGATTTCCGCACTAAGCCGCTCACTGACAGCATGTTGAAGGAAATCGTAAAGCGGTATCTAGAAGTGGACTGCGGCCCGTCATAATCCTCCTTTCAATTCCCGCTTCGTTTATACGCCATAAGCCACCACTCATCTCCAAAAAATACCCGTTTATTCGTTTTTTTGAGGCGTTGTGAAGAAGGCGTTCGTATATTTTGAGCTGTTTTGCCGCAGGGCTTTTGAATTAACGACTCGAAAACTTTGCTATGAAATCTCACTCCGCCGAGCTCGAAGCACAAGCTTCGAAAAGCCATTCTGTGTACGTAGAGCGATCTGCACTCGTCCCAGAACAGTATCAAACTGTCGATCCACAACTTGAGATCAAGGAACTTCGTCATTGCCTATCCATGGTCCATCACGACCTTCGTGAGCCGACCAGAACCTTGATGTCCAGTTGCAGGATGTTAAAGGCAGCACTGCCGGATGATCTCTCCCCTGAGGTGGAACAATACATCAACTTTATCAACTCATCAGCGCACCGTTTGGACCAGCAGATCCAGGCCATTGCCGATTACAATCAAGCGGGCCGCGATGTACAGCTGACGCCATGTACGCTCCGTGATCTGGTGATGGAGGCACTCACAAAGATGGACCAACACGTCAATGTGGTGCTCGACATTCCCGAGGGAGCTATGGTACGATGTGATCGCACCAAGGTCCAGATTGTGCTTGAGGAGCTGATTGAAAATGCCATCAAGTTTCGCGCAAAGGAAGGGCTTCCGACGCTTATATTCGGTTTGGATCAGACCAAGCGGGATTTTCTTGGACTTGTCGTAAGTGACAATGGGAGTGGCATTGATAAATACGCTCAAAGTAGGATCTTCGGGATGTTTGAGCGAGGTGTTCCACGATCAAGCCATCCTGGCATCGGAGCGGGCCTCGCTATTGCACAAAGATGCGCCCGCGCTATGCGGGGCAATCTGTCGTTGGCGAAGACTTCTCGCGCAGGATCTACTTTCGTCTTCCATTTGCCTCGTTTGAGTCACGACGATTAGGGATTATACGCATTGTATCTTGCGGTTCAGGGATGTGCGGCTACCCATACCTCACCGTCGGCGAAGACTTCTTTCTTCCAGATGGGAACCGTTTCTTTGAGCGTATCGATGGCAAACTCACAAGCCTCAAAAGCAGCCTTGCGGTGAGGTGTAGATACTGCGATGATCACCGGCACTTCGCCAATATCCAGTACGCCCACCCGGTGGTGTATTGACACGTGAAAGGCCCCCCACCGCTCAGTGACTTGCGCTGCGATCTTATGCATTTCTTTTTCGGCCATGGGAATGTAGGACTCGAACTCGAGTCTCGTGACCATTTTGCCCTTCGTCTGATTACGTACCGTGCCGATGAAGACGGTGATACCGCCTGCACCTGGGTGCTTTACCGCTTCGACACATTCCGACTCCGTGAGGGGCGTGTCTCTTATTTGGATATCAATCATCTCAACCTCCGCTCACAGGTGGTATGATGACGACTTCGTCGGTGGGACTTAGTTCGTAGTTGTCCTCTTGATAGTCTTCGTTCACCGCAAACTTCAAGCTGCGTAGCTTCTCAAAGTCGGGATATTGTTCCATCAGACTTCGTTTGAGGTCTTCGATCTTGCTTCCACCGTCTATCGCAAAGTGCAACTGCGATTGTTGCAATATGTCTTTTGCAATGCCGTAGGCGACCAGTTTGATCTTCATGATGCAGATTCGGTTTCTAAATACTTCAGTAATGCCTTCCATGTCAGCGTAATGCAATCCTCACGCCCTTCAAAGTTTTTCAGTTCCACCAGCACCTGCAGGTGCGCTGGCAATTCAGGAGGCGACACTCCTTGTTCCACACAAGCTACAAACTCTTTTATGAAGGTGATGGCCTGTTTGTGATCCAGGTCTTCGAGTGCTTTGATCATCATAGAGCCAGAGGCTTTAGACAGTGCACATCCCATACCATGGAAGTGTAGGTCTTCGAGTTGGTTCGATGGGGGTAAGTACAGCTTGAATTTATCGCCGCACAGCGGATTGTAGGCGAGTACTTCTAGATGCGATTCTGACCGTTGTTCGAAGTGGTACGGTGTCTTGCTCTCCGGGATCACCGTCTCTTTATATCGCTGCTTGATTTCGTCCTTAGTCATGCCAAAACGAATGAAGCTCGACCAGGGACTCCGCCAGGTTGTCGATATCTTGCCGGTCGTTGTAAATGGAGAAAGACGCCCTTGTGGTTGCGGACAATCCCAGGCCCTCAAGCAGTGGCTGCGTACAGTGCATACCCGCTCGCACTGCAATCTGATCCCTGTTCAGTCGCGACGCTACGTCGTGCGGGTGGATATCCGAGACCTCGAAAGAGACGATCCCTGATTGTTCCTTGGGACTTCCAATCAGTTCAATTCCTTCAATATCCTTCAACCTTGCAGTTGCGTAGTGAGTCAGGTCGTGGATGTGGTCCACTACTTTTTTTCGATCCAAGGAGGTAACAAAGGCGATCGCCTCGCCCAGCCCCGCTACTCCTGCGACATTGGGTGTGCCCGCTTCCAGGTTGAAAGGGTAGGCGGCAAACGACGACTCCTCCACCCCGACGTGCCGAATCATACCTCCCCCGAGGTTGTGAGGGTGCATGGCTTTGATCCACTTGGGATGGACGTACAATATACCAGTCCCAAAAGGGCCGAACATTTTATGACCTGAAAATACAAGAAAGTCACACCCCAATGTCTCGACATCCAGTGGGTAATGCGCCACGCTTTGTGCCGCGTCGATGAGCACTGGTGCTCCTTTTTCGTGGGCCCTATCGACCAGGGTTTTGATTGGGTTGATGGTCCCTAATGTATTAGAGATATGAGTAACCGCGACCATTTTGGTGCGCTCATTGATCAAACTAGACCACTGCTCTAGGTCCAAATTACCTTCTCGGTCAATTCGTGCAACTCGCAACTCAGCTTGCTGAGATTTAGCGAGCTGCTGCCAGGGGAGGAAATTTGCGTGGTGCTCCATGATCGTAGTCACGATGTTATCTCCTTTGGTCAAGCGTGGAGCAAGGAAACCATGGGCGACCGTATTGATCGATTCGGTCGTGCCTTTTGTAAAGCCTATGGTTTCAGGGTTTGGAGCTTGGATGAAAGTGGCCACCTGCGATCGCACTTCTTCATAGGTATCCGTAGCTCGATTGGACAATTCATAAACCCCGCGATGGATGTTGGCATTCTCCTCCGTGTAGAAGTCTGTCATTCGCTCAATGACTGATCGTGGCTTCTGCGTCGTGGCGGCGTTGTCCAGGTAGACTAGCCCTGGATATTTGTTGAAAATCGGAAATGAAGACTTATAATCGTTAGCCAAAACTGCGTAGCTTTAATTTTCAACGTAAAGAAAACAACGTTTCATCAAGGAGAGTTGTTTAAAGATCATACGTTAGCGACCCAACAGTAATGCTAAAGGATAATCACGGACGGACCATCAACTACATGCGCCTTGCAGTGACTGATCGCTGCAACCTTCGATGCTTCTATTGTATGCCAGAAGAAGGCATCAAGTATGTAGACCGTGAGGACCTTTTGACATTTGAAGAAATGCACCGCATGATCCGTGCATTCGGTGATTTGGGTATTTCAAAACTTCGTATTACCGGTGGCGAGCCTTTCGTGAGGAAGGGCATCATGGACTTTCTAGACAAAGTATCTCGCGAGCCCTCGATCGAGCAGATCAATATCACAACAAATGGCACATTTACAGAGGACAAGATCATCGACCTTGAGCGAATGGGCATCAAGTCGATCAATTTGAGCCTTGATACTTTGGACAAAGAGCGGTTTTTCCAGATCACACGCCGCAACCTGTACGATCAGGTGATGTCCACCTTTGATGCGCTATTGGATTCTGCCATCCAGACCAAGATCAACATGGTAGTCATGGAGGGCAAAAATATTGAAGATATCCACCCCATGATCGAACTCACCAAGGATCGTGAGGTGGGGGTGAGATTCATCGAAGAGATGCCTTTCAACGGTACGGTTGGCCAGGGTAACGCCACGTTTTGGCCTATGCAAAAGATACTGGATCACATACAGGAGTCTTATGCTATTGAAAAACTTCCTGATCCGCCATCCTCTACCTCCCGCAACTATCGGGTCAAAGGCCACAAAGGAACCTTCGGCATCATTGCCGCTTATACCCGCACCTTTTGTGGATCTTGCAATCGGATCAGGGTCACGCCACAAGGGGAACTTAAGACGTGCCTCTACGGTAGGGATGGTGTCAGTCTCAGGGAGGCTATCAGATCCACTTCCTCGGATGACAAATTGATTAAGGCGTTGTTGCAGGCCTTGAACCACCGGGCAAAAGACGGTTTCGAAGCTGAAAAGCGTAGAGTAGATCATCTGCCCGTTTCAGAGTCCATGGCAACTATCGGAGGATAGCATCATGATTGAAGTCAGTGAGGCAAGAGGCATCATTGCCAGCCACGTTCGTGATTTTGGTACCGAAAAAGTAGCGCTCGGGGCTGCGCTCGGGCGAGTGCTCCGAGAGGATCTCGTAGCAGATCGAGATTTTCCACCTTTTGATCGGGTGACCATGGATGGCATTGCGATCAAGTTCGACAACTATCTTCGGGGCTTGCGTACTTTTCAAGTGGCAGGTATCGCGCCGGCAGGGGCTCCTCAGCAGCAGGCGGTGAGCGGCGAGGTATGTCTTGAGGTGATGACCGGTGCCATCTTGCCCGTGGGTCTGGATACCGTCATTCCATATGAGAAGATAGCAATAGCGGATGGTAAGGCAACGCTGGACACTGACGAGGTAGTTGCAGGGATGAACATCCACCGGCAGGGATCTGATCGGCAGAAACAAACGACAATTGTAGGCGCTGGCCGGATCATCTCTCCGGCTGAGATCGGCGTTGCGTCGACGGTAGGGAATGCTCAATTGGCGGTAAGCTGTCTGCCGAAGACACTCATTATCTCTAGCGGAGATGAGCTGGTCGAGGTGGAGGAGACTCCTGCCGCTCATCAGATACGACAAAGCAATGTCTATCAGATCAAATCCGTACTCAGCACTTTTGGGATCAAAGCGGATCGGGCGCACCTCACCGATGACTATGACCTGATCGTCAAGAAGCTCGAGGGATTTGTGAACGACTACGACCTGATCGCGTTGAGCGGTGGAGTGTCGAAAGGTAAGTTTGATTGGATTCCGAAGGCACTGGACGCAGTAGGTGTGACGAAGCATTTCCACAAGATCAAGCAGCGCCCGGGTAAACCCTTCTGGTTTGGTTCGGTAGCGGATGATACGACGATATTTGCTTTTCCAGGTAATCCTGTATCCAGTTTTATGTGCCTCCAACAATACCTGTTGCCGTGGCTCAGGAGTTGTCTACAGTTACCCGGTGAGCCATCGAAGTGGGCGACACTGGGTGAGGATATCGACTTCAAGCCCGATCTCACCTACTTCTTGCAAGTGTCCATTGGCTACAGTCCACAGGAGGGCTTGGTAGCTATGCCTATTAATACCAATGGCTCTGGCGACTTGGCAAGCCTTGTGGACGCGGACGCTTTCGTGGAACTTCCGAGAGGCAAAGACACCTTTAAGAAGGGGGAGACTTATCCCATCAAGTTTTACCGATAGCGGCAAGTAGCTTCAAAGTTTTCGTCATATGTCATCAACAGTGCTTTCCATACAAGAGCAGGCTAGGTACAGCCGGCATTTGAACCTGCCTCAATTTGGGATAGCAACCCAGGAGAAGCTTAAGTCGTCGCGTGTGCTAGTGGTAGGTACTGGGGGGCTGGGGGCACCCCTCTTGCAATACCTGACAGCCGCGGGGGTAGGGACAATTGGAGTTGTTGATTTTGATGTTGTGGACGAAAGCAACTTGCAAAGACAAGTGCTCTTCGGGACCTCGGACATTGGGAAGGACAAAACATCCGTGGCCATTGAGCGACTCAAAGACCAAAATCCTCATGTAAAGTTCATAGAATACAAGACCAGGCTCGATTCGAGCAACGCCCTGGAGATCGTCCGAGACTATGATGTAATCGCTGATGGGACGGACAACTTCCCAACTCGCTACCTGGTCAATGATGCTTGTGTGCTTGCAGGAAAGACCAATGTGTACGCCTCGATCTTCCAGTTCGAAGGGCAGGTCAGTGTATTTAACCATCTGGTGGATGGCGAGCGCGGACCCAACTACAGGGACCTATTCCCCTCACCGCCACCACCTGGTATGGTCCCAAGCTGCGCCGAGGGGGGAGTGCTTGGGGTACTACCGGGTATCGTGGGATCGATCCAGGCCGCTGAGGTGATCAAAGTGCTCACAGGCATAGGTAGTGCCTTGGTCGGCCGACTATTTGTTTTCGATGCCCTTGATTTTTCGGCGCGCACACTGAATGTCCGAAAAGACCCCAGCAACCCCATATCCGGGAGTAATCCCACGATCCATGCACTGATCGACTACGAGGAGTTTTGTGGTATGAAAGACGAAGTCGCATGGATTGAGTGGTCGGTGGATCAGTTGAGGGCTCGTAGGGATGAAGTGATACTGATCGATGTGCGCGAGCCTTATGAATATGAAGCTGCTAATATTGGCGGCCAATTGATTCCCATGGGGAAATTAGAAGAGCACCTGGATGAGATTCCTACCCGGGGGCATGTGGTCGTCCATTGTAAGGCCGGTGGTCGAAGCGCTAAAGCCATTCAAATGCTATCCGAAAAACATGGATACGCAAATCTGATCAATCTACAGGGGGGTATCTTGGCTTGGAAAGAGCGATACAACCCAGATCTTGCCGTTATCTAGCGAGAAAAACGGCGTATTAGCTCATTACACCAAACCGTTTTGTCGGAATATAAGAAGTAACGGTCAGGACTTATACCGGTCCACTCTCATAAAATTGTCATTCGTGTACTCAAAAGGCATCTTTGAATACACAGAACCGAACGTATGAGAGCCAAGTTAATCCAATTCTTTAAGGACAGGCCAGGACTCAAAAAATACAGCGTAGAACGAGAAGCAGGTTTGCCACGCTGGAAATTGAAAGAAGTCTTGAGCAACAAGCAGTATCTCAGTGTAGAACAAAAAAAACAACTGGAGTCCGTGCTCACTAAATACGGATGGAAAGAATGATAGTCACAATGGACCGCATCATACCGCCCAAGAAGATTTCCGAAAAACAACGGAAAGAACTTGCTGATTTCTTGAATGAGAGACCCTCACTGAATAAAGCATGGTTTGAGCGGGAAGCAGATTTACCCCTTTACAAGCTCAAAGAGCTTACCAGCGGCAAGCAGACCCTCAGTCTGCCGCAATACACCAGATTGATCGAGCTCCTCAAGCATTACGGCTGGCAGCTAGACTGACCCTTTTACTGGTCTCCC
>JBCCXG010000190.1:0-9612 GCA_039191945.1 Bacteroidota bacterium | reverse complement strand
GCTTTGTCCTGGACTTCTACCTTTGATCTCGTAAGTAGTTTTTTCATTGGTTTGGGTTTCAAAAAGCACCTGGGATTCTTTTGGGTGCTTTTTCTTTTTATGCCTGTTCAACCTAAGATCACCGACAGACTGGTTGCCCAAATCCTGCCGCTCCTTTCTTCTCCTTCACTTTTACGTCAAGCTAGCCCCAACCCAACCGGAATGCCGAGCGGTGCGAGGTTCAGCATCCCTTGAAAGGGCAATGGGTGGAGATGCTCCGTTACCCTATCTGGGGTAGAATCCATCTTTAGAGGAGATAGTGGAGTTTAATACCCGAATTTCATACTGGTTTTTTCCTGTTCAGCGGATAAATCTTCCGGTTCATCGCAGAAAGTTATTGGCTTTCTCCTGGACTTCTACCTTTGAACTCGTAAGTAGTTTTTTCATTGGTTTGGGTTTCAAAAAGCACCTGGGATTCTTTTGGGTGCTTTTTCTTTTTGTGCATTTTCAGCTCCAGATCACAGAGCAAATTGCTGCTCAAGTTCTGCTACTCTTTTCTTCTCTTTCACTTTTACTTCGAGCTACCCCATCCCAAACGGAATGCTGAGTGGCGTGGTGTGAGGTTGGACATCTCTGCAAAAAAAGCAGTTGCGTGAAGATACAGCCGCCGGATGATTGATCCGGTACCCTATTTAGGGTAGAATGTTGCTCTAGAGGAGATAGAGAGGTTTATTACCCGAATTTCATACGGTTTTTTTCCTGCTCAGCCGATGAATCTTCCGGTTCATCGCGGAAAGTTATTGGCTTTGTCCTGGACTTCTACCTTTGATCTCGTAAGTAGTTTTTTCATTGGTTTGGGTTTCAAAAAGCACCTGGGATTCTTTTGGGTGCTTTTTCTTTTTTGGCCCCTGTTCAGATGCCTCTATCGACAGTTACTTTCCATAACCTCTTCATGGCCTGGGGTTATTCTTTGTCTTAAAGAGGGCGACTATTCCGCTCGTATTTTTTGCGATCCTTCCATTTTAGCTCGTTGAAACTTGCATTACCTTTTTTAGGGTATTTCTATTTTTTGAACGAGATAGATTGGTTTTCTACCTCCATTTCAATAGTGATTTTTCCCTACTCAACCGAAAAAATGCCAAGTCTAGCGCCGTTAGATGGTAGGTTCCAAGGAGCTTTCTACTTTTGAACTCGTAAGTAGTTTTTCATTGGTTTGGGTTTCAAAAAGCACCTGGGATTCTTTTGGGTGCTTTTTTCTTTTCTACATTCTGCAGTAGCACCAAAGCCGACTTATCGGAGATCAGCTGGTAGGAATCCAAGCGCTAGAAAACAAATGCCAACAAAAGCATGATCTCTTTTCGTTGCAAAGCCTTTGCGAACTGCCCAAGCGCCAGTGTGATGTGACTCTCGACGGTCTTAATGCTAATGCCCATCACACGAGCAATCTCTTTGTTGCTCTTTCCTGAGAATCTTGACAGTTCAAATACAAGCCGACGCTTCTCTGGAAGGGACGTCAATACCTCTCGAATAGCGTTGCGAATCTCTGTACACTGCAAATCATCTTCGACAGAAGGCGTTTGCTCCATGAATCTGACTTTGTAGGCTGCCGCAGCCGTCTCTTTCACCCTGCGCTTGAACTCATCGTAGATCACGTGCTTCGCCATTTGGTAGACATAAGCGGAGACATTGCGTTTTGGCTCGATCTTGTCCCTTGAAACCCAGAGTTTTACGAAAACCTCCTGCAGCACCTCCTCCGCATCTTGTCTGGGTAGACCTTGCTGTATGCAGAAGTGGAGCACCTTCGGGTGTAGGAGCTCAAATAAACGCTCAAAGCCGGCGTGATCGCCCGCCCGCATCGAGGCCGCAGCTTGTTCAATGGTTAGTTTCAATTCTTAACAATCGCGAATAGAACGAATGTACCCATCTGAAAGCAAATCATGCACTCATACCCACGGATGGCTATACAACGAAGTCATAGTCATATTGCTAATTGTGAAAAATTGGAGTTCCAATTCAAAACTATTTTCAAAAATGGTGCCTCTAGATCGCAATGTTTTAAAAAATTAAAGCGGCATTCAGGGTTCAGGTCGGCTTAACAGTAAATCACACAGATGAAAGCACAACTTCTCAAAAAGTTCTTTGCCGGCGAGTGCTCCGATGTGGAGGTCCAGGAGATCATCCGCTGGATCAACTCGCAGGAGGCGGCAGAGTCGCTGTCCCAGGAATTTGACCAGTTTGAGCATGATGAGATCTCAGAAGCGGATGATGCCCTGTTTGCCAGTGTCCGCCGACGATTGGTGGAAGAAGAGCTGATGAAAGAGCTTCAAGCCAGTGAGACTACCGCGATGCACCTGCTTCATGGGGGTAGACGCTCCAGGATGAGGAAGTATTTCCCATTGGTGGCAGCCTCTATTGTGTTGCTAATGTCCGCCTTTACCATTTACCTATACCAACATCAAAAAAAACCAGTCGTCCATGCTGCCGCAGAAGCGGGCATTGTCAACAAGGTGACTGAGGCGGGACAAAAATTGACACTTAGATTGGCAGATGGTTCATTGGCCATCCTCAACTCAAATAGCACGCTGAGCTATCCTTCGAGATTTACTGATACCGAGCGATCAGTAGCCATGAGTGGAGAGGTGTATTTCGAGGTTGCCAAAGATGAGCATAGACCATTCATTGTATCGACCTCCTCCATGAAGGTCCAAGTACTTGGTACTTCATTCAACATCCATGCAACCAACGACCTTGACCAGGAAGTCAGTTTACTCACCGGCGCGTTGGAGGTCCAAATGCAAGGAGATAGTTGGCTATTGCAACCCGGCGAAGCGGTTTGGTATGCAGACGGAGAAGTCGGTACAAGGGCCTTCGATACGGCTACCCGGGTTTTGTGGAAGGATGGTATCATTCACCTGGAAGAGGCCTCCTTGTCTGAGAGCTTTCGGATTTTGGAATCCTGGTATGGTGTAAGCATCGCCGTCATTGGTGAGGATCTTTCCGATGGCAAAAGAGTCTCCGGAACTTTTGATAATGACTATTTGACCAATGTACTCAACAGTTTAAGCTATGCGCAAAATTTTGACTATGAAGTCGATGGAGACCGGGTTTCCATAAGATTTCGGCCATAAAAAAAGGTCCTCTCGTGGATGCGCCAACATGAACGAAAGGACCTAATGAATTAAATCTAGTAATACTAAATCTTAACCAAAACTATGAAAAACAATGCATACAAGTACTTGATCATGCTTGGGAAGTACACATGCTACGCTTATCTCTTTGCGGTGGTATTGATCCATACGGCCGCGGCTGAAGCCAGCCACGCGCAGGGTGCTGTGCGTGTCGATGAAGCGACGGTCTCATTACAAATCAAGAATAAGACCCTACTGGAGGCATTTCGAATGCTGGAGTCCAAGACCCGATATTCATTCATCTACAATCCAGATGAAATGAGTAATAGCACACGCATCACGAGCCAGGGGGGTAGACGCACCGTAAAGACCGTCTTACTTGAGATTTCGCAGCAAGCTAATGTGAGCTTCCGGCAGGTCAACAATCGCATCAGCGTGAAGGCCCACAAGGGTCCGAATTTCGACCGGCACATTGACATGATCATTGAGCAGCAACAAATCAGAGGTACGGTGAAAGATGAGGACGGACAACCGCTACCAGGAGCCACAGTGCAAGAGAAAGGTACCACAAACGGTACCATTACAGATGCCAATGGACAATACACCCTAAGCGTATCTGACGATGCCGTGTTGATCTATTCATTCGTAGGATACAGTACTACGGAAGTACCCGTTGATGGGCAGACGGTCATTGACATCTCCCTTACTTTCGACACCTCTACACTAGGTGAGGTCGTCGTGGTCGGTTATGGCACACAGACCCGACGAGACTTGACGGGCTCCATCGTTTCGGTCAAGCCAGAAGAGTTCACCAAAGGTGTCAACTACGATGCCGTGCAACTCCTCAATGGAGCAGCTGCAGGCGTTGCAGTAAGTCAGGTGAGCTCTGCCCCTGGGGCTGAGTTGCGTATTCAAATCAGGGGTGCCGGTTCCATCAACAGCAGCAATCAGGTATTATTCGTGGTTGATGGTTTACCGGGCGTTAACCCGCAGTCACTCAGTCCATTGGACATCGAGAGCATGGAAGTCTTAAAGGACGCTTCTGCTGCCGCGATCTATGGTACCCGAGCTGCCAATGGCGTAGTGCTCATCACTACCAAAAAAGGCGCTTCGGGCAGGACATCTTTGTCCTATAGTGCCTTCGCAGGGATACAGTCGGTAACAGAGCAATTGGATGTACTCGGCGCACGTGACTACGCCGAATTGGTCAATTTGAGGAGTCCGGGCACCTATACCCAGGATGAAATCAATGGCTTTGGTGGTGGAACGGATTGGCAGGATGAAATCTTTCGCAATGCACCCGTTCAAAACCACCAGCTGTCCATGTCAGGTGGGAACGAGAAAAGCAACTACTATGTGGGGATCAATTACTTCAATCAACAAGGAGTGGTGAGGAGATCCGCCAGCGAGAAGTACAATGTCCGCCTGAATCTGCGGGCCAATCCACTGGAAAACCTGGTGGTATCCACCAATATCAATTACACCCGGCAATCGGACGACCAGATTTTGTTTTCGAATGCCGCCAACGAAAATGCGGGGCCGATCAACTCTGCGATCCAATTTGACCCCACCTTGCCTGCAGGGCTGGATGACAACGGACGGTACTTCCTGAATCCCTCAATTGCCCTTGACAATCCCGTGGCGCTGATCCAATGGTCTGGACATCAACCAACTGGCCAATAGACTCTATGGGTCTCTGACCGCTGATTATGAGGTGGTCAATAACTTGACGGCAACGCTACGTCTGGGGGCCGAGGCTAATCAAACGCGGCTTGACTCCTACCGGGATCGACAGACGTTGGCAGGATTGGCCAATGGTGGGATCGGAAGCGTCCAAACGACCGAGTTTTCACATTGGTTGGCGGAGGGTCTGCTGAAGTATGAGAACACCTTTGGCAATGATCACAGCTTTAGCCTCTTGGGAGGGATCACTTTCGAGGAATTTTTGACTAGAGAATTGGATGGCTCGGCAAGCAATTTTCTGTCCGATGTCACAGGGACGAATAACTTGCAAGGGGGAGACGGTGATGCCAATGATGACGTGGCGAGCTCGAAGATCAAGAATCAACTGAATGGTTTCATAGGCCGGGCTACTTACGACTACCAGGGAAAGTACTTGCTAACCGCCTCATTCAGGATCGACGGGTCTTCTCGGTTCTCTGAAGAAAACAAATACGCCTTCTTCCCTTCCGGATCCATAGGGTGGAGGCTGAGTAAAGAATCCTTCCTTGCCGATGTTGCGGCCATTGACGACCTGAAGTTGCGAGTCGGTTATGGGGAACTCGGCAATCAGGGCATCGATAATTTCGAAACGAGGCAGACGCTCATCGCCGGGGGTAACTCTGTTTTCGGTGGCTCGATCGTTCAGGGTGTAGTGGCGGCCCGTTTACCCAACCCTGACCTCACCTGGGAGACCACACGTGAAGTGAACGTGGGCCTGGATTTCGGGGTATTAGGCAATCGAATCTCCGGCTCCATCGACTTTTTCAATCGCGTGACGGTCGATCAATTGTTCAATCGCCCCTTGCCTTCGGTCGTCGGATTTAACAGTGTGCGCGTCAATCTTGGAGAAGTACGCAATCGCGGCGTGGACATTGGTGTAAAAACTGTCAACATCGAGAAGGGTGACTTCCGTTGGACGTCTTTTATCAATGGCTCTTTCCTGAGCAACGAAGTCACCGAGCTTCCGGATTTTGCCGAAGAGATCATTCAAGGCAACATCGGGACATTCATCAATCAATACACGGTCATCACTGAGGGTGCACCGCTTCGGGCATTTTACGGATTCGAGATTGACGGTATGTTTCAGCAGGGAGATGACATTGCCAGTGCGGCGACACCTTTTAGTGTGGATGACGGATACGCTGCCGGTATGCCCCGATTTGTCGACCAGAATGGCGACGGCGAGATCAATGCTGAGGATCGCGTCGTCCTGGGAGATCCATTTCCGGACTTCAGTTTTGGGTTCAACAACAGGTTGGAATACAAAAACCTCTCCTTGGAGGTATTCATCCAGGGGGTCCAGGGCATTGAGTCACTGGATGCGAACGTGACGGAATCCTTGTACCCGACCAATAGCTTCAGGAATTCGATCAGCCGGTATTATCTCGACAGGTGGACCCCAGAGAATCCCACGAACGAACTGCCATCTGGCGAAAACGCCAATCTTTATGGTGGAGCGTTCGCCATCAATTCACTGACGGTCGTGGACGCCTCGTTCATTCGATTTCGAAACATCACACTGGGCTACAATGTACCCGTTCAAGGCTGGGCTTCCTCTCTAGGTGTATATGTCGCCGCCGACAACCTGATCACCATCACCGACTTTGAGAGCTTCGATCCGGACGCAAGTGCGCAGGGAGGTCAGGCGGGTGTTGTCAGGAGTAGTTATAACAGCTACCCTTTAGCCAGGACGTTTCGACTCGGCGTCGATGTAACATTCTAACAAAGACAATCCATCATGAAAAAATATATTACCCTACTATTTGCTGTTGCGATGCTAAGTGCTTGCAATGATTTTTTGGAAGAAGAAGTATTTACCGAATTTGATCCCGCAGAGTTTCTACAGGATGAGTCGGGCATTGATGCCCTGCTAGTTGGAGCCTACAGCCAAGTCGAGATTACAGGTTTTGGTGGTGCCCGAGACTATTTCAACATCCTGCAGGAGTTCCCTACGGATATCGCTTGGGAGACCGGTGGAGGTCTCGAGCGGCTTGTGGTTCCCATCATCAACTTTGCCTGGGACCCGTCCCTTGGTTTCTTTAACAATCAGTACAACCGGTACTACAGTGCCATTGCTACCGCGAATAACGTACTCCTCGTAGCAGACGACGTGCAAGGTGTGGATGAAGCTTCTTTGAATCGGGCGCGTGCGGAGGCTCGATTCATCAGAGGACTGTCCTATTACATCCTGCATAATCTATTTGGCCCTACGCCCATCATCGAGATCCCCGCTGGCGCTTCTTTAGATGAAATCGAAGCCATTGGCCGGGAGACGCCCCGAGCCACAGAAGAAGAATACCGCGGCTATGTGGAAGGAGACCTGGTCTTTGCTGCTGAGACCCTCGAGTTTGGGGGACTTTCCAGTAGGGCTAACCGAGGCAACGCCTTGGCCGTGCTGACGAAGTTCTACTTGAATAACAAGCAATGGACGGAGGCCGCTGCCACGGCGCTTCAAGTGATCGAGGAAGGCGGATACGCGCTTTTCAATGACTACAGTACGCTATTTGCTGTTTCTGGTGAGAGCAACAATGAGTTCATTTTCCGATTCGAGTGCCTCGTGGGTAGTTCTCAGCAAAATGTGTACATGCCGCACGCCTTTCCACCCAACTTTCCCATTGCCTCCAACTGGGAGAACTTCGGCGCTCAGTTTAGGACCTACACGGCGTTTTATGAGACTTTTGACGAAGATGATGTGCGAAGAGCGCTTTTTGTCAGTGAATATACACCGACAACGAGCGGAGAGCTCACCCCCCTGGATCGAGATGCAGACGGGAACCCGTTGGACAATGTCCGCAGCTTCAAGTTCATTCCAGATCCAGATGCTCAGGGGCGTTTCAATGGAAATGATATCCCCTTCATTCGACTGGCAGATATCCTCTTGGTCAGGGCCGAAGCACTCAACGAGCTAAGTGGCCCAAATCAAGAGAGCATCGATCTTATCAATCAGGTACGAGAGAGAGTTTCCGCCTCTGTGGTTTCCCTAGGTGACTTTGGATCACAGGAAGCGCTGAGGGATTTCATCCTGGCGGAGCGTGGACGGGAGTTATACACGGAGGGTGTGCGCAGGGAGGACCTCATCAGGCATGGTAGTTTCATCCAGCAGGCCATCGACCGAGGTAAGAATGCTCAACCTCATCAGGTGCTATATCCACTGCCTCAGGCTCAATTGGACAACAATCCCAACCTGGTGCAGAATCCTGGATACGAATAATGCTTGAGATTGCTTAGATGAATTGATGGTCCTGACTGGCTTCCCTGGCTGGTCAGGATCTTTTTTTGAAAGGCCATTCCAATGTGCAATGGCGGATCGGGAAGAGGCGCTTTCACCTTGGCCTCACTCATGATCTATTTATTCCGGTCTGTACCTCAAAATAGTGCTTCAAACGCTTCGGTTAGGCTACGTACCGGCAGCCCTCTATCTTCGAAGCATAAGTAGTTTTTTCATTGGTTTGGGTTTTAAAAAGCACCTGGGATCTCAATTAGGTGCTTTTTCTTTTTTACAGCCCAGGAACCTTCAGAAAGAGCGATCACTCTCTCCGCCGACCGGCATTCCTAAATAACTCCATCCGAACATCCTATCCTTTCTTTACTCGAACCTGATCGTTTGCAGTATATTCCGGTCACTTATGCTTCTGAAGAGGGTACATCTGGATGGCATATTGTCGGGCGATATCGACCTTGCATTTCGAAGGTGGAAGCGACCTTCCGTAAAGGCTGGAACAGTCCTCCATACGGCAATCGGTCAAGTGGCCATTCGATCTATCAAGCCCATAGGTCTTGAGGATATCAGTGAAGCTGATGCCCATCGAGCAGGGTTTGAGTCGTTGAAGGCGCTTTTGATACCGCTGCAAAAGGCGGAACACGGCACGATCTACCGGATTTCACTGGCTTTCCACGCCCCAGATCCGAGGGTCATCCTCAGGAGCCGTCAGGATCTTTCCGATGCTGAGTTTGAATCCATTGAAAATCGGCTCGCCAGACTGGATCAATACAGTAGGTTAGGTCAATGGACAGGTGAAACCCTCTGTGCGATCGAAACATACCCTGGGCGGCGTGCCGTGGAGCTGGCAGTGATCCTGAACAAAGAGAAGGATTGGCTAAAGGTCAATATCAGAAAATTGAAAAACCTAGGGCTAACCATCAGTAGGGAGGTAGGGTATGAGATATCTCCTTTGGGGAAATCCTTCCTTCAGTGGCAAGGAGCTCGAGGCCGTTGAATAGCATACTGTGTAGATCGCTGATCAACTCAACGATACATGGCAGTCATTCAGCGGCAAAACCTGCCTGCCCAACGTATTCATGAGCAATTACCTTATGTGAGGTCCTAATTTCACTTCACTAAGTAGTTTTTTCATTGGTTTGGGTTTTAAAAAGCACCTGGGATTGACAAGGTGCTTTTTTTTTGACCTGTCGATGCAGACGATAGAAGTCAAATTGATCCCATGAGACATAACAGTACCAAGGGAGTGGATCGACAAGGTGTTTTCTAACTACTTTGCTCTCTTTCTTAGAGAAGTACTCAGCCATTTCGCGAGTATTTCGATCCAGTGCCTGTCGACGGTGTACCTCCATTATGGTAGAACCGGGTGATAAAGGAGATAGACTAGTATTTTACCCGAATTTCATACCGATTATTCCCTGCTCAGCGGATAAATCTTCCGGTTCATCGCAGAAAGTTATTGGCTTTGTCCTGGACTTCTACCTTTGATCTCGTAAGTAGTTTTTTCATTGGTTTGGGTTTCAAAAAGCACCTGGGATTCTTTTGGGTGCTTTTTCTTTTTAT
>JBCCXG010000189.1:0-9624 GCA_039191945.1 Bacteroidota bacterium | reverse complement strand
CCCATTCCAAATTCGGACAAACCGTCAAACATCATACCCGAGCCGAGGACCTTATCGGCGGTGCGCGAGCGCGCCGCAGCATCATCAAAAGTACTCGAAACAAGTTCTTCCCGATCAACCCAGCTTTATCCCAGGCCAACCAAACAGTCGTGTAGAGTGGTCGCTACTTCCTATTTTGATGGACATTTTGGTCACGCCTTTGCCGGACTGTCTCAAAGGTGGACATCGCCTCAATCAAAACTATCAAAATGAAGCACTTGAATCGATTAGTGATTATCCTTATGTGCCATCCTTTTTTTGGTTTGTTAGCGCAAGACCTGGATCAGATCGAAAACCTCTCCATGGAGGAACTCATGGCAGTCAAGATGGACAAGACCTGTCTGCCCATCTCCACCGACGAGACCTTGGCAGCCGCGCACAACTCGATTAATATGGGTATGATAGTCCCACGGTCCTCGAGGCCGAGTATCAAAGCCAGTATCGAAAACATGATCCAAGGGGCCCAGTTGGCCGCGAGAGAAATCAACGAAGCGGGTGGTGTACTTGGGGGTAAGAAACTCAACATCATTGTCGGAGATGACGCTGGAGAGCCAGTCTTTGCCATTCAGAAGGCCCAGGAGCTGATCACCAAGTATGACGTCAAAGTGATCCTGGGACCCACTCAGTCTGCCAGGCTGATGTCCGTTGCTCAAAAGGTCATCACCGAGCAGCAATCGTTACTTTTTGGTATCAATACCACCGCCATTGCCATCTCGGATCTGGAGGACAAGGGAATGGTATTCCGCACCATTTCGTCAGATGCGATCCATGCGGAGCTCTCTGCCGATTTCTTGATTGACCAAGGAAAGAAGCGCGCTGTGATGTTCTACGTAGACAATGCCTTTGGTAAGAGTCATAGCAGTGACTTTCGGCGAGCTTTCGAAGGACGAGGAGGCAGTATATTGGCGGCAGAGAAATTCAGCCCGCTAGTGGATCTGGAGGCTTACGACCTCGGTCCGAAGCTGCAGCGGATTTTGGAGCTGCGGCCTGAAGTATTTTACGTGGTGGTCCAAAATCATCAAATTCATGGTTTCACACGCGACTTGCAAAGGTTTGAAGACATGCTACAGGAGTTCAATCCAGTATTTGTGGGAGCAGAGCCGTTTGGCGACCAGGATTTGCCAGAGATATTGGATGGCATGTACTACACATCTGGCAAGAGAGCTTTGAGTAGCCAGTTTCGAGACAAGTTCTTTGAATCTTACGGTTGCGAACCCAAGTTTTTTTCCGGAGACTGTTATGACCTCGTCTATCTCTATGCTACTGCATTGATGGAGGTGGGGGAGGCCGATCCTGCGCGGATTTCCGCCAGCCTTCTTGCCGAGGACTCGCACGAAGCCTTAGGTGCGGAGCAATGGGATCGAGCGAAGGAACTCATTGAGCAGGGACAAAACGTACGGTACAGCGGCAACTTCGGGCCGATCATCTTTGAGCCCAATGGAGACATAAAAGGTGCCTCGATCAAGTTGCTCCGTTACGAGGGTGGCAAGGCGTCGGTAGTAAAGTAAGGGCATGAAAGAGGGACCGATTCAAAGGAGAGGATTATCATGACCTTAGACGTTGGTCTTTAGGCGCACCCTTATCAGCATTCATTTTTATGCTTACTATGGAAGTGATAGCCGAATTTTTACAGTGCTTGTTGAGGGCGAAGAGGATAGAAAAAAACGCGCACGTTCATACCTTGACCTCGCAATGCAGAGCATGTCGAAGGGTGCTTTGGGTGAGAAGCACGGAACTGCCCGCGAAATGGGTCTTCACTGGGACGCGTCCAACGAAGACAGCAATCGTTGTAGCAGGTACGAAAACGAGATTCCTGTCTCGCGCAGCAGGGCTACCCGACGGGTCAGATCTCGAAAGCTCACAGGAATGACGCCTCTTGATAACAGTCCTCTCAATTTCATCCTTGATATTGCGATATGCCGGCGGGCACTAAGAACACGGAATGAGCTTGGATCTGTAATGCAAGTGAGGGAGAAGGGATGACAACCACCTTCGCGATCGTCCCTTACATGGTCTTGCAGCGCATGTCTCATAAGCAGTAGTCATCTGATCTTTTGCAATACCTGTCAAAATCTTTGATCGGGGTACCAAGCGCTTACCCTAGCCCGGATAGGAGTGGTATCCCACCTTGGCTTCGATGGTGTCCCCACCATCGATGGGGCTGCCAGCGGGGGTCGGGATAGTAGCGGATAGCCGGCAAGCCCTTTGCTCTGGGTAGGTACTCGGCTGCTCCTAAGTCGGCTACTCCTCTTCCACCAATAGGCGATCGCAGACGCTCTTGCTGAGTGTCTCTCTCATATGCCCATCGTAAGAGACAATCATGCTGCCGTCGAACGCCTCGACTGCCTGGATAGTCATCCACATGCCCAGAGAGATATCCCGGGTGTTGAGGAAGTTGAGGAACTCAGAAGAGGATGCGCTGAGTGCACCAAGCCTGACTTTCTCACCGGCATTGCATTTGCTCAGCGGCTTGTAGAGTTGGCGTTTTACTTTGCCCTCGGCATCTGGAATAGGACTACCGTGAGGATCTTCTGTGGGAAACTCGAGGATCTCATCCATGCGCGCAAAGAAATCCGGCGAATCAATGTGCTCGACCTGCTCCGCAATCTCGTGCACCTCCTCCCAGCCAAATCCCATCTTCTCTACGAGGTACATCTCCGTCAGCCGGTGCTTGCGTACCACGAGGGCGGCAGCTTTCTTTCCCTCCTCGGTCAAAGTAAGGGGTTTGTACTTCTGGTAGTTGACCAAACCTTGTTGCTGGAGGTTTTTGACCATGCTATTGGCGCTGGGTTTGCTGACTCCAAGCGTCGCGCTGAGTTCGGATACATTCACTTCATCCTTTCCGCTAGAGAGGTGAAACAAGGCCTTCAAGTAATTCTCTTCCGACTGTGACGCCATGAGGACTAAATTTACACTACAAAATAATATTCTATTTGTTAGTTTTGTCTAACTTATTAGTTTTGCTTAACTATATGCTCCCAATCAAGTGACTCCCTATCATTATGCGCATGAAGAAAATCTTACTACTATCCGTCCTGAGTTTATTGACTTTCTCCATTTGCGCGCAAAGCCCTACGGGATCAGTATCGGGTCAGGTATCGACAACGACAGAACCTTTGGCATTTGCCACCGTGGGCCTGGTAGGCACCACTTACGGCACCACCACTGATGCGCAGGGCAACTTCAAAATTCAAAATGTACCGCCCGGTTCTTACTCTTTGAAGGCAAGTGCCACAGGGTATCGAACATTTAGCCAAGAGATCGAAGTCACTTCAAATGCCCCTATCCTCGTTGACATTCGGATGAATGAGGACTTGCTCAACCTGGAGACCCTGGTGGTATCGGGCACCCGCTACGAACAGGATCGGGCCAACAATCCGGTGGTGGTAGGTGTCATCAATAAAAAACTGTTTAACGCCACACAGTCCATTGCCATCTCTGAAGGGCTCAACTTCCAGCCCGGTGTGCGAGTAGAGACGAACTGTCAAAATTGTGGATTTACTCAGGTACGGCTCAATGGGCTGGAAGGTGCTTATTCCCAGATTTTGTTTAACAGCCGCCCTGTTTTCAGTGCTTTGAACAATGTGTACGGACTGGATCAAATTCCCACCAACATTGTGGAGCGCGTGGAAGTGGTACGTAGTGGCGGATCTGCTTTGTACGGCTCGAATGCCATCGCCGGCACCATCAATATCATTACCAAGGACCCCGTAGAAAATGCCTGGGAAATCGGCTCCAACACGGCGATCATCGCCGGTGACGCCTTGGACCAAACCTTTAGGGTGAATGGATCCATCGTCAATGAGGCCTTGACCCAGGGGGTGACTTTGTACGGAATGAGTCGAAACCGCGATAGCTGGGATGCCAACGGGGATGGCTTCACCGAATTGGTGAAATTAGAAAACACAGTGTTTGGCGCCAAAGCCTTCTTCAAGCCTGGTGAAGACAGTAAGGTCACGCTCGACTTTAGCGCTTTAGAGGAATACCGACGTGGGGGCGACCGCCTGGATTTGGCGCCCCACTTCACGGATATCACCGAGGAGCTTGACCATAATACCTTTTTTGGTGGGATCAATTACGAGCAATGGACGAAAGATGATCGGAATAAGCTTTCCGTCTATGCTTCCACCCAAAGTACGCAACGCGATAGCTACTATGGCGGCCTCGGAGGTGGCAGAGCGCCAGCGGATAGCACACTGGCCATTAATGCGTATGGTGTAACCGAGGATCTCGCGATCGTGGCGGGTACGCAGTACAATCGCTACTTAACTAATGGGAGCGTGCTGACCGTAGGAGTCGAAAATCAATACTATGATACCCAGGATGAAATCGCCGGCTATGGCCGCCTCGTGGACCAGCGCGTTAATTCCACGGGCTTCTTTGGCCAGTATGAGTGGAAGGTCAATCAGCGGTTTACCGCCTTGTTGGGGGCCAGGTATGATCTCTCCAACGTGGATGGCTCTTACGCTGTCGTTGGTGAGGAAAGGACCTCGGATGTAAATCTGGGTGTGTTCAGTCCCCGAGCGACCCTGCTCTACCAAATCAATGAAAACCTACGATTTAGAGGGGGCTACGCCAGAGGATTCCGCGCGCCGCAAGCCTTCAATGAAGACCTACATATCTCCTCCGCCGGGGGTGACCAGGTCTTTGTCTTGCTCTCTGAAGAACTGGACAAAGAAACCTCTGATGCCTTTACCGGTTCACTGAACTACACTAAAACCACAGGATTGACTCAAGTCAACGTATTGGTAGAAGGGTTTTATACCCGACTCCAAGATCCATTCACCCAGGTGAGCCGTGGAGATATCGGGGATATCATTTTGGAAGAAGTGGTAAATGGTGAGGGGGCCACCGTTGCAGGAGTCAATTTCGAAGCAGGGTATTCCCCCTCCGACAAATTTGCTTTCCAGGTGGGCGGCACTGCGCAGCAAACAAGTTTTGCCGAGGATCAGGAGATTTTCGCTCCGGAGGATACAGGGGAGGGCGCCATCACCGTCGATGAATTTGTCAGGAACCCCAACCTTTACGGCTTTGTCACCTCTTTCTACAACGTCACGGAGGATTTTAGAATCGACTTGACCGGCACTTACACGGGCTCAATGATTGTGCCCCGAGTGGTCGGTGCCGATGGTTCGCCCGATTTGTTGGATTCCGATCCGTTTTTCGACGCCAACCTCAAAGCCAGCTACCACTTCCATATCTCGGAGGACTTCCACCTCGAGTTGAGCGGAGGGTTTCGCAACCTATTCAATAGCTACCAGCCAGAGTTTGACTCCGGTCCTGAGCGAGATTCCGACTTTATCTACGGACCTGCCGCACCTCGATCGGTCTTCATCGCGGTCAAAATTGGCAACCTGCCTTGACACCCATGCTATTGAGAACGGGTTGCTTTTTTGTCGTTTTGCTTTACCTGTGCGCTCCGTCCCATGCTCAGGTGGAGAAAACGGTGCAATGGCTCACTTTTGAGCAACTGGAAGATTCCTTGGCGCAACAGGCGAAACCCGTTTTCATTGATTTCTACACTGACTGGTGCACCTACTGCCGCAAAATGGATAAGGTGGTCTTCACAAAACCTCAAGTCGTAAAAACACTCAATACCGACTACTACGCTGTGCGGTTTGATGCCGAAACGGAGCAGGAAGTAACATTTGGCGGACGCCAATTTGTAAATGATCAGATCCGTGTATCCAGACAGCCCGTTCACCAGATTGCCCAACTGCTTGCACTACGCGACGGCGGCTTTACCCCTCCCACGATGGTGGTTTTGGATAAGGAGTTCAACGTCGCAGCCAGGTATTTTGAGTACATGGATAGCAAGAAGCTACTGAGGGCGTTGAGTGCCCTATGAGTATTGGGCCTGGAGGAGACCCTTGGGCATGAATTTTGGCTACTCTATCTCAACATCAAACTGCTTGATGACCGTCCTACCCGCGGAATTACCTACCTCATTGCCAAATTCAATGGATGCCAGGTAACTATCCGCGGACACGATCCCCTCATCGACCAGGTATTCCAGCAATTCATCAATATCTACCTGACCCTTACTCCTGTTTTCAACCCTTTGAAAAGCGAGGTAAGTCCAGTTACTGCCTTCCGGCTCCCAATCTGGCTCTCCTCTGTAGAATCTGTAGGTGCCATTGGTAGTGATAACCTCTCCCTGAAAATCACCGAATGGAACCAACCCCTGAACGTCCTCCCAAATCATGAATTCGAATTGAATATTCTGCGGGTTGATATTTTCCGACAAGTTGATCCAATTGTCAAATGCCAGATTGTAGTCACCGCCGTTTTTGGAAACCTCTGTATCGTAGGTCACTTTCAGTGTACGTAGGTCTGCTATTCTCTTTGGTAAATTCTCCGTCGTGGATGGTGGTTGCCACGGTTTCCAACCGTAGATCAATTGCGGATAAGCGTTAACCCCAAAGGCATCATCGGGGTACTCCCACTCCCAGCCAATCAGTCGCCGTGTCTCATCCTCATAGGCGTAAATACACTGCTGGTAGCTGTTATCCGGAAGACTTCCTGCATTCCACGCATTGTTCTCCACCTTGAGCTCGCCAATGTCAATGGTGGCAAAGACCCCACAATCCCTCCCGAAGTATTGCGTAAATAAGAGATCAGCCAACTCCGAATTATCTTCCTCGCTCTCCATCATCCTCGAGGAATCATCTTCGCTACATGACAACACCGCGAAACACATCAGAAGCAAGATGATATGGCGCCTTCCTTTCTTAACCATGATCCTAAATTAAACCCGGAATCGTCATTAGCCTTCCGGCTACGAACATAAATTACTTCAAAATCAGCGGTCCGCCGCGCGGTCAGTTAACACGGAGTTGGCTCGTCACCATAATGGTTAATTATGCCTAGGCGGCCCCGCCTCCTCACCTAACTCACTGATTTTCTTGTACTTTATGCCCTCGCTTTGAAACTCCAACGACGAATCCGGGTTAAGAAACAAAATCCGCGGGTAAAGACTGCCATCCCGACCTAGCCTTCCAAGATCTGGAGCTACCCACCCCTTGGCCATGAGCATTTCCTCACCCTATCCTTCAGCGTACGCTAATGTCCTTCAAGCCTCAGGGCCTTTTCTATTGCTGCATCTCGGCCTTGCTCCACACCGCGAAATAGTCGGTCAAATAAATGATCCCTATCCCGAGGATAGTCCAATACATGGTCTGGGATGATCCCGGTGCCTTCGTAACTGGTACCGTTTAGGTCCTCGTAGACTTCATTGGACAGCTCATAGTCCCAACCATTAGGCAATGTTTTATCCAATGTCGAGGAAAAAATTCCCTCCGTGGAGGAGCCAATTCTCGTGAAATTCGGATCTGCCAAGGAGGCCAGCACGAGCAGCTCAGATGCACTAGCGGTCAGATGGCTGGTCAACAGGTAAACCTTTCCATCAAAGTGCACCCTGCTAGGGATAATCCTTATTTGCTGCTTTGGGGTGAATCCCTCCTTCCATTTCGCCTTTTTCGTGCAGGCGACTTTTTCGATACCGGAGAAGTGGTTCATAATCGCCATCGCCACTCCATCTTTCCCTCCTCCATTGAAGCGCAGATCTACAACCCAGGACTCCATGCCCTGCAACTCCCTCAGGACCCGGTCCAAAGCCATATTGACCCCAGCCACTTCCTCTTGTCTCTGAATTTCGTTTTTGCTATTGGCAGCTGCCGCCCAGTATTGTCCATAGAAGTCTCTTAATGAGAGCCCTGCTGGGAGTCCGTAATCAGCCTGCATCAGCATGGAGTTGATCTGGACATATCCGATGTCGCTTCCAACTCGCCCATAGCGGATCATGCCTGCATTGTAGTTGCGCAATGTATCAACGTACAGCTCCGCGATCTCACGGTTGAGTCGCCACTCATCCAACTTCGAATACCGGCTGGCCTCGGTTGCCTCCTGCTGCTCGTACTCCTCCCGAATCCGGGCTGGGGCGTCAATCTGCACGTGCCCATCATCTAGGAGATCCGTCATCTGTCGAAGAATCGCATACAGTTCCTCATCCGTGGTCTCCATCGAAACCCGGGGTTTGTACTTCCGGAGTACCTCCTCCCAGTCTACGCCCTTGAGTTCAAAAGAGGCATAGTGTTCATTGAAGGTATCCCAAAACGTTTGGAAATTCAGTTCCGGATCAGAGGAGGCTTGGCCATTTACTGGGCAAAATTCGGGGAGTCGTTCTAATCTGGTAAATGCCCATTGGTCTATCCCATGTTGAATGACCAGCGTATCTTTTGTGAATCGCTTCACCTCTCCGAAATCAAGCAGGTCGCGCTCCTCGGAGGATTGGCAATAGCGACTGGTCATGTCATAGATCTGCACCTTCAGATCTCGGACTTCTATGAACCTCCCATATCCGACTTGTTGCCACAAGCCCTCGGGTGTTGCCTTTTCCTGCGCCCTGTCTTGGTCCGTGCAGGCGCAAATGACCAACAGTACAGTCCATATGGGGGTGATTAAACCTTTCAATGTGTTAGAATCCGTTCCAATTATTACCGACCTCACTTTCAAGGTATCTGGTCTTATGTACCCAACTTTGTCCATGACGAAAGGCCGGCAAAATAGTGCATTTTCAGCTCATCAATCCAAACAAATAGATCGTCACTAAACCCCAAGCCGTACCACTAACCCTACTCAAAATCACAAGTGGCTACACCATGTAAGCAACCTAAAGAGAGGGTTCTTTAATTGATCATCTCCCTGAAAGTGAATAGAAACAGGATAGCGCCCTCGCACCTCTAGGCTTTTGCGCTTTACTGAGCCACAGCAGACTTCCTGCCAAGGATCGAATGATTCTCTCTGGAATGAGCATACAACACTTCGATTTGGAAATAGCCAAAGATCTCCTTCAAAAGATGGCTATCGAACACATGATGGTGAAGTGCCCTATTCTCAAAGTTGTTCTTCGACCTGACTTCAAACTGTTCCTTTGTCCCAGCAGGTTTATCCATGGACAGGTCGTGTAATTCGAGAATTTCAGCCAGGTGCGTCATATCATCTTCCTGTGTGTCAGACTTAAAGTCCTCCAAGAGGTGGGAAAATGTGGTGACACTTCTTTTATGATCAAAACAGTAGTCCTTATTGGGCACAACCACCAAAAAAATACCCTTCTCTTTAATCACCCTCGCCCATTCTTTGATGGCCTTGAGGGGGTTGGCTACGTGCTCCAAACAGTTAGAGGAAATTACAAAATCATATTTTGATGAGGGTATTCTATCTAGGTCAGTGGCTTCGCACAGGTGTTGAAAACCCGTTCTCTTGCCGAACTGATAGGTTTCACCCTCTTTTAGTTGGCCCTCCCAAATCGTATGGCCAGAGAAATTACATCCGTCTAGCGCCTTTATTTCGTTATACAGGGGCAGGAACTCCCTGTTTTGGAAGATTCTGCTTGGTCCTCCGATCTCCAATCCTGATTGATTTCGGAATAGCTGCCGTAAGCGGCCGTAGCCGGGTGCTTTCCTATCTCGTAAACGGTATAATATGCGCTTGGCAATACTCATTGGCTTCTTACAAATGGCTGCAGCAGCAACCCAAATTCGACGGATTGGTCTCTATTAGGCCAAAATAGTGCATTTTCAGCTT
>JBCCXG010000188.1:0-9628 GCA_039191945.1 Bacteroidota bacterium | reverse complement strand
GGTGAAATTGCTACAAGTAATTCCAATGGACCTTGCTCATCTATTTTAGAAAAGGCTCTCTTCTCGAAATCGCTTCTAAAAATGACATAGTCCGGGGTTTCAATCTGAGAGTAGGAAACACTAGGACAAGAAAGACCGAACAGTAATAAGAAGACGCTTAGTTGTTTCATAAATTATAGAACCGCCAACAAGCAAAGTTAGTTTTTGGCTCGATCAACTCCGATCTAAGTCAGGAGAAACTCATTTGTATCGCCAAATCTACTTCTTCACCTTCCAGAGTACCGCTTCCCAGGGGTGAAGGGTCATTTGGCCTCCGGCTTCAGGCTCACGAGAAGTACGATAGTTAGAAACGATCCGGATGAGTTTGTCCGGCTCGATGGGCTGTTCTAGGTCAAATACCTGCTCCTCCTCCGAAAAATTCAGCACCACCAAGAGTCTGTAGTCTTCATCCTCGCGGAAGTAGGCGAAAATGTGGGGATGTTCAAGCGCGATGACCTGAAAATCACCATAAACCAAAGCGGGATACGTCTGACGAATCGTCACCATCTTTCTGTAGAAATTCAGGATAGATCTCGGGTTTAGGTCCTGGCTCTGGACATTAATGTCTGCGTAGTTTTCGTTGACTTTCAGCCAAGGCTTGGACGTAGAGAATCCTGCAAAAGATTCATTTGACCATTGCATGGGCGTGCGTGCATTGTCCCGACTTTGCCACTTGGTATTTTTGAGGATGGTCCGCTCATCGACTCCCGCAGCCTGAGCTTTCCGGATGTAGTCCAAGGTCTCAATGTCTTGATGTTCGTCGACGCTCTTCCACTCTACATTGGTCATACCAATCTCCTCTCCCTGGTAGATGTAGGGGGTACCTCGCATCGTCAGCAGCATCAGGCAAAGCGCCTTGGAAGACTCATCCCAAAATTTGCCATCATTGGCCCACCGTGAGACGATACGTGAGAAGTCGTGATTGCCGAGAAAGATGCTAGACCACCCGTCGTTTCCATCAGCCATCATGGCCTGATCCCAATCGAGAAAGACCTTTTTGAACCGCAGGAAGTCGTAAGGAGCTGGGTTGTACTTACCACCCGGCCCATGATCAATGAACATATGATCGAAATGAAAAATCATATTCAATTCCTGACGTTGCAACCCCACGTAATCCAGGCCATTTACGAGCGTAATACCGGGACCCTCACCGACCGTCATTACGTCATATTTGGACACCACCTTTTCGTAGGCCTCATGGAGAAACTCGTGTATCCGCGGGCCATTGGCATAGAGTAGTGAGATGGTCTCTCCGAAATCAGTATAAGGGGAGTCCTCAAAATGACGCTTGGAAATCAATGAAATCACGTCGAATCGAAAACCGTCCACCCCTTTGGCTAACCAAAAGGACATCACATGATGAAGTTCTTCCCTTACTTTCGGATTCTCCCAATTAAGGTCGGGCTGCTTTTTGGAGAAGTAGTGAAGGTAGTATTGTCCAGTGGACTCATCCAACTCCCATGCGCTACCCCCAAAAAAAGATTGCCAGTTATTGGGTGGTCCTCCGTCAGGTCCGGGATCCTTCCAGATATAGTAATTCCTTTTTTCACTGTCCTTGGAAGACTTCGCCTCCTCGAACCACGCGTGCTCATCGGAACTGTGGTTGAAGACCAGGTCAATGAGTAGCTTCATCCCACGACTGTGGATCCCTTCTAGGAGTTCGTCGAAGTCGGCCATCGTACCGAAGTCCGGGTGGATATCGCAATAGTCGCTGACATCATAGCCATTGTCGTCATTGGGTGACTTGAAGACCGGCGAAAGCCAAATAACGTTGATGCCCAAGCTTTTGACGTGATCCAACCGGTCGATGATCCCCCGGATGTCTCCCATGCCGTCATCGTTGCTGTCCTGATAGCTCCTAGGGTAAATCTGATATACAATGCTTTCTTTCCACCAAGTTTTTTGCATAGCTCTGAGGGTGATTGGTCAAGGGAATTAACTTATCATCGGGTCATGGTCCGACAGCCAGTGAAACTCGAATGGGGCTAGCTTCAGCTGCTCATAAGGTTGATCCACTGCAAACCCATTACTTCGGTCAATCAGTCCATTTTCAGGGTGCAACCCCTCCCTTCGCAGATGATCGACGCTCAACCATTCTTCATGGTCATTGAGGTTAAAGACTGCCAAAACCTTCGAGTGCTCGAGGTACCTTCCAAACGCCAACACCCGCTCATTACCGCAGTCGAAAAGGTAGGTGTTGTTGTGGTCTACGAATTCCACCACGGTCTTGCGAGCAGCAACGAGGTCCCGTATTGCCTGAAATATTCGGTATTCTGTTGTATTATTCTTGGTACGACGCGAAGCCGTATCCCAATCCATAACTGGTCTGTGAACCCATCGATTATCACCTCGTTTGGCCTGGTGATCTTGATAGCTGTAGTCATTCAGCAAACCCAGCTCGTCCCCCATGTAAAGCATCGGGATGCCTCCATAAGACAATATGACGGCATGGAGCATGATGATGTGATCAACAGCTTGTTGGATCCTCCAAGGATCGCCTGATTCGATGGCCCTCTCCAGACCTGCCAGAGATGCCAGACTCCCCGAGATTCTAAATGAACCCGTGGCCCGATCCTCCATGAATGGAAGTCCTCGGCTTTTGCTCCAGTCGATTCTCCCAGTCAGGTAGTCTTGGATGAATTGGCGGTGGCTCCAAGGATCATAACCCGCCCAGCCTGCGTGAAGATCTTCATAGCCCAATCCAATATCATCATGACATCTGAGGTAGGTGATCCAGGTAGTCATCTCAGGTTTGCTGGGCACATTCTCAAGTGACACCTTGAGCAGTTTATTGCTCTTAGTGGTGACACTTTCCCACAGCAATGTCATGAGTGTAGCGTTGTAAGCCAGATCACACTCGTTGCTTCGTCCCTCCTCCTCTGCGCCAAAATATCTGATGATTTCCTGGGGTGCAACGATCGCCTCAGCAAGGAAGATACTCCCTGGAGCAGCTATCTGTATGCAGGTTTTGAAGGCCTGGACCAACAGGTGTGCTTCCTGAAGGTTCTGGCTATCTGTACCTATTCTCTTCCACATAAAGGCCAACGCGTCCAACCGCAAAACATCAGCACCCCAATTGGAAAGCATCAGCAGAACGTCCAGCATTTCTACAAATACCTGCGGATTGGTATAGTTGAGGTCCCACTGATAGTCATTAAAGACTGTCATGACCCACTGGTCCACGTCTTTCACGTAGGTGAAGTTGCCCGGAGCAGTTTCAGGAAAAACCTGTGGTAAAGAATGCTCAAACTGATCAGGAACCGTCCGATCAGCGAAAAAATAGTAATAGTCCTGGTAGGTGGCATCTCCCGATTTGGCCTTTTGAGCCCACTCATGCTCATCAGAAGTATGGTTGATCACAATGTCCAACATCAAAAGCATACCTCTGTCCCTCAGGGCACCAGCGACCTCCTCCAAATCCCTCAACGAGCCAAAGCGCTCATCGATACTCCGGTAATCGGATACAGCGTAGCCGCCATCGTTGTGGTCTTTTGGGGCACGAAGTATCGGCATTAAATGCACGTAGTTGACACCTAACTCTTGCAGGTAGTCAAGCTGAGATAAAAACCCTTTTAGATCCTTATTGAAAAGATCTACGTACAACATCATGCCGACCCACTTTTGGCTAAGAAACCAGGCAGGGTCACCTATTCGCTGCTGATCAATCTGCTTGACCGTCTGGGGACGCTGTCTCCACTTGTCCCGTAATACCTGCTCGAGGCTTGACAAATGCGAATCAACATCATCCCTGTACGCATACAACTGATGAAATTGCCGGCGAATCCTTGGAAAAAGCCGTTCTATTCTCTCCTCAAAAACAGGATCAGATGCGGGCTGAAGGCTAGACGCCAACTCTTGTTGTAGCACACTATTTGAACCAGAAACTTCCACCTATCTTGCTGCGAATCAAGCCTTATTCAAAATGACTGGCGAGTCGTATGGCCCGATCGAGATAGTCTACGTTTTGCTGCAACTCCTCGTCGCTCCAGCTGAAAAACGCTTTCATGCGCTGGCAGACGGCATCCCGCACCTTCTCTATGGAGGGGATGTCAAAATATAAGCGTCCTGTTCGGCGCTCGAAAAAGTCAAGCAATGTGAAAACCGATTCGTTTTCGAGCGTAAACTCCAACTCACACAAGGCCAGCCGCTCCTCCGCTGAGCCTTGGACCGATTTATATTGTGCAAGTATTTCGCCGGTTTGTCTTCCGTAGTTACTCACCAGGTACTCAGCCTTCGACTTCAAAGAAGGATCGAGACGCTCCAGCTTTTCTTCAATGCTCTGGGTATATCGGCGCACATCCTTTTGGCTAGAAAATACGCCGCCCACGAGGATCGTGTTTTCGGTCTGGCAGGGTTTCAGGTCCCGATCGTACTCTTCCTTCATCTTCTCTCCGATGCGATTGACGATGCGCTCAGCCATCTTGCGATAACCTGTCAGCTTACCACCGGCGATGGATAGCAAGCCCGTATCGCTCTCAAAAATCTCGTCTTTTCTCGAGAGTTCTGACGCGGATTTCCCCTCCTCTTCGATCAAAGGCCGCAATCCAGCCCATGTGGATTCAACATCCGAAACCTGAAGACCCACCTTTGGGAAAATATGGTTGACCCCCTCAATCAAATACTCAACATCTGCAAGGTCCGTCCGCACGTCGTCCAGATCACCGTGATAATCCGTGTCTGTTGTTCCGATGTAAGTGACCCTATCACGGGGTACGGCGAAAATCATTCGACCATCTGGAACGTCGAAATAAATGGCGTGATTCACGGGGAAGCGTTCCCTGGGTACGACGATGTGGACACCTTTCGTGGGATGAAGAAACTTCCCTTTTAACGACTGATTCTTCGCCCTAAGTTCGTCTACCCAAGGCCCTGCCGCACTGATCGTGTATTTTGCTGAAAGTTCGTGTTCGCGATGCCCCAAGCGATCCAACCACTTGACGCCGGTAATCTTTCCGTCTGTGTAAACGAAATCGACCGCTTCCGCATAATTGATAATATCGGCCCCATACTGCTTAGCGGTTTTGAGAATCTCCATAGTGAGTCTGGCATCGTCCGTACGGTACTCCGCATAGATACCACCACCCTCGAGTAGATCCTCGCGAATGAGCGGCTCGAGCTCCAGCGTCTCTTCCTTAGTCAGCATCTTACGCTGATCCTCCTTCTCGACACCGGCCAGGACATCATAGACCATAAGTCCGATGGACGTCAGCATCTTGCCGTAGGTACCGTCGGTAATCAGTGGGAGGATCATCTTCTCATTGATGACCAGGTGCGGCGCCAGACCATGGACAACTGCCCGTTCCCTGCCCACTTCTCGCACCAACTGTATCTCAAACTGCTTGAGGTAACGAAGCCCACCATGAATCAACTTAGTGGATTTGCTGCTAGTGCCTGACGCAAAATCATTCTTCTCTACGAGCAAGGTCCTTAGCCCCCGTGTCGCTGCATCTAATGCGATACCCGCACCGGTCACACCTCCTCCAATGACCAGCAAGTCGTACTGGTCCTCCTTTATCTTCTCAACTAATGCCCCTCGATTCGCCGATCCTAATAAGTTCATTATTCGTCTTTTGCCCAGTTAAATGTTCGTTGTACTGCTTTCTTCCAAGTTTTGTAAAGTTGCTCCCGTGTCGGTTCATCGATCTCAGGGGCAAATTCTCTTTCTGTCTTTCTAACCTTCTTCAGATCATCCGCTTTCCAAATTCCGGCCTTTAGTCCAGCCAAGTAGGCCGCGCCTAGTGCTGTTGACTCTGTGATCACGGGTCGATCGACCATCGTGCCAAGGATGTCTGCCTGGAACTGCATCAAGTAATCATTGTTGGTCGCCCCACCATCAACATTTAAGCTGGTCATTTTGATACCAGAATCTTGCTCCATGGCTTCCGAGACATCGCGGGTCTGGAATGCAATGGACTCCAGCGCTGCTTTTATGATGTGATTCTTGCCGGTGTCTCGGCCCAAACCGAAGATGGCTCCGCGAGAATACTGATCCCAATAAGGAGCACCTAGTCCAACAAATGAAGGAACGAGATATACATCATTGGTGGAAACTTTTTTCGCAAAGTACTCAGAGTCTGCTGCGTGGTCGATGACTTTCAACGCATCTCTCAACCACTGTACTGCCGCGCCCGCGATGAAAATACTTCCTTCCAAGGCATAAGCAGGCGAGCCGTCGAGGCTACAGGCCATTGTCGTAAGTAGCCCGTTATCTGATGACATATAGTTGTCTCCCAGATACATCAGCATGAAGCAACCCGTACCATAAGTGTTCTTAGCGTCCCCTTCCTCAAAGCACGCCTGTCCAAAAAGCGCAGCCTGTTGGTCACCGGCTACGCCGAGGATGGGAATCTCACCCTCTTTTGTCTTGAACGTCCCAAACTCAGCACTTGACCCTAGTACTACCGGGAGCATCGAGGCGGGAATTCCCAGTTCTTCAAGGAGCTCCTCGTCCCACTTCAGATCCTTGATGTTGTAGACCATGGTTCGGGAGGCGTTGGAATAGTCAGTGACGTGGCGCTCGCCATTGGTCATCTTCCAGATCAACCAAGTATCAATGGTTCCGAATCGCAGCTTGCCCGCATCGGCCAGTTCCCTGGCACCTTTCACATTTTCTAGTATCCAGTGAATCTTCGTCCCTGAAAAGTAGGAGTCAATCACCAGCCCGGTTTTGTCACGAACTTTATCACTGAGACCTTTGGACTTCAGTTCCTCGCAATAGTCCGAAGTCCGCTTATCCTGCCAGACGATGGCGTTGTAAATGGCCTCACCAGTGTCCGCGTTCCACACGACAGCGGTCTCCCGCTGATTGGTAATACCGATGGCGTCAATGTCTGCAGCAGTGACACCTGTCGATTGCAATAGTTTTCGAAACACCTCTAGCTGCGAGGCCCATATCTCAACAGGATCATGCTCGACCCAACCGGATTTGGGGAAGATCTGCGTAAACTCTTTTTGTTCAACACCCACGATTTCTCCCTTTTCATTGAAGAGGATGGCGCGTGAGCTAGTAGTTCCTTGATCTAGGGCGACGATATATGCCATTTTGTTTTTTCTTTTTTACCAAAACATTCCAACTACGATGGCGGTGATGGCGAGCAAGATAATCGCCAGATAGCGGTAGTTCTTGTGCCATGGCAAATCTTTCAGCTCTTCTGTCTCCGCACGGAACAAACCGACATTCCAGGTCATGGATTTGACCGTTTCCTCAGAAGGCGCCGGCGTTATCGAACTCACAATCACGTGCACCAACATACATGCCAACATGAGCAACGGCGCCTTGTGCAAGAAGTGGATCTCGTTCAAAGCAGGGAACATGCCGTTGGCTTGAGAGACAATAAAGAGTGCAGAGAAGACGATCCCCGCCATGAGCGCAGCAAAAGCTCCGTGCCCATTGCCCCGCTTCCAAAATAGACCCACCAAGAACACCGCCACTACAGGCGGTGCGATGAAACCGAGCACGAGCTGTAGGTATTCCCAGAGCGAATCTGAAATCTGTTCGATGTATTGCGTCCAGAACGCCGCCAACAATACGAGCACTACCGTTGCGATCTGACCCACGCGCACCAGTTGCTTGCTGGTCAACTTCGGATTGAGCTTCGTCACGAAGTCCATGGTAATTAGGGTTGAGGCTGAGTTCAAAGTCGCGGAAATACTGGAGGACATGGCCGCCAGTAAGCCTGCAATCACCAGTCCTAGAATACCAGTGGGTAGTAGCTGAACGAGCATCACGGGGTAGGTCATGTTCGGGCAGTCCGCGAGGTTGGTACAGAGCTCAGTGCCTCCACTCTCACTAGCCGTGAAGTAATTGATACTGCTGATGTCTAAGTCAGAAAACAGGGCAATGGCGATCACACCTGGAAGAATCATGAAGAAAACCACGGGCACCTTCAAAAGACCGGCAAAAAGAGCACCCCAACGTCCGTGATTCAGATCTTTCGCACTCAATACCCGCTGCACCATGAACTGATTGTTGGCCCAGAAGTAGAACCCAAGAAGCGGCACACCGAATAGTAAGCCCGTCCAAGGCATGTAGGGGTCATCAATCGGCCCCGCCATATCGAAGACTTCATTGGCCGGCTTGTCGATGTACCCTGAGGCATTGAGGGAGGTCAACTGCTCCATCATGCCGGACCAGCCACCGACTTCTGTCATACAGAAATAAGTCAAGATGATGGAACCCACAATCAGCAAGACGGCTTGGATGACTTCTGTATGCACGACTGATGAAAGACCACCTGGTATAGTGTAGGCCGCGGCAGCGAGGGCAAGCCCCAGAATAATGATCGTAGAAGAGACCTCGGGAAAAATAATCTTCAATATCAAATTGCCTGCATAGAGTCCGGATGCAGTGTCAATGATGACATTTCCTACAATCGTGATCGCTGAGAAGTAGTATCGCGACCGGCTGTCATAGCGACGCTCCAGGAACTCGGGCATCGTATACACCCTGGACTTCAGATAGAAGGGAAGGAAAAAGATCGCAAAGAAAACCAGCACCACAGCCGCCATCCACTCATAGTTGTATACCGCCGTGTTGGTTTGGTAAGCATCGGAAGAGAGACCGATGAGTGTGTTACTGCCAATGTTGGCCGCAAAGAGGGAGATCCCTACGATCGGCCAGGTCATGTCACGTCCTGCCAGGAAATAATCTTCAGAGCTTTGTTGCTTGCCTTTGCTGATGCCATACCAGACAATGCCCACCAGATAGACGATGATGATCGAGATATCTATCCAGCTCAATCCAATGCTTTCCATGGTTTTCCAGAGGTTTGTGAAACTCTATAATACTAAGAAAATAACAATTGCCTCCAGAGAACGACGGGCCTTTTTGTGGTCCAGACAATACAAACGTTTGGATTTGAAATATTTTCAAAAGAACTGAAAACCAGTACCCTCTCTAGTACTTAGGGTCGTCAGAAAGCAACCCGAGGTACACACCGTTGGTCCACCCAAAACCGTCTTGTGTGGGATATTCTCCACCGCCGGCAATCAAGGTGGTATCTACGACATTGTACTTCTCCATCATCTTGCCAGTGTTGCGAAACACCTTTTCGTTGACCGATAGCCATCGACTTTTAATGTCATTGGCCAACTCCCCCTCATCGTAATGTTCCAAACCACGAATCGCCAACCACTGTAGAGGCGCCCATCCATTGGGAGCATCCCACTGCTGTCCTGAATGAATGGGAGTAGTCAATACACCACCGTCGGCCAGTAGTTCATTCCTAAGTGTTTCCGCTTGCAGTCGGGCATAGTCCGACGTCGCAGCCTTGAAGTACAAAGGACACATCGCTGCCGCCGTCACACGTCCCGTAAAATCTCCCGTCTCCCACAAAATGTCTTCGTAGGAATTGTCCTCCGCGTTCCAAAAAAACTGATTAATCGTCTTCTTTCTGATCTCGAACTTCTTTTGGTAATGCTGAGATTTTGCGATATCACCATCAGCCCCGTACATCACACTCAACGCAATCTCCATCGCATAAAGCAGACAATTCAGATCTACCGGTAGTAGGTCCGTAGTTCGCAACGTCGAAAACTCCTCTCCTTCAAACCATCGCGTACTGAAATCCCAGCCGGACTCCGCTGCCGC
>JBCCXG010000187.1:0-9711 GCA_039191945.1 Bacteroidota bacterium | reverse complement strand
TCTCTGCCGTAAATCCAGGCGCTTTTTTCGACAGAAAGCGGGCACGAACGGTGCGCGTGGCATGCCTCTCATGATGTCGTGGATGATATGGTGGATGACATTCATGACCAAGATACCGAGGTAAGCTACGGGGATCTGCGAGTGCGATTAGATAGGGGAGTAGTTCGACCCGATCGCTGGCAGGAAGTCCCATCCAAAGTAGCCTATCTCGACCTGGATCGACTTAGTTTCCCACTGCACCTCAGGGGATGGCAACAAGCTGATTGCTTTACACCGCTAGGCATGTCAGGGACGAAAAAGGTCAGTGACCTCCTCATCGATCGCAAAGTCCCGGTCATAAAGAAAAAGGAGACTTTGGTACTCGTATCAGGAAAAGAGATCGCGTGGGTCGTAGGTCATCAAATGAGTGATCGCTTCAAAGTAACACCTCAAACACGCCGACTGATAAAGATCACGGTTTCATTGAGTTAAATCATGGACCTTTGAAGTACTTGCCTTTGTCCTTGGGGTAAACGAGTGTAGCTTTGGCCCAGCTTTTTTAGTCAATAAAAACCGAAGAAAAAATGAAAGTAACAGTTGTCGGTGCGGGCGCCGTTGGTGCCACTTGTGCCGAAAATATTGCAAGAAAATCGCTGTGTGAGGAAGTCGTGCTGCTAGATATCAAGGAAGGGTTGGCAGAAGGTAAGGCGATGGACATGAACCAGACTGCCACGCTGAACGGCTTCGATACCAAAATCATAGGATCCACCAATGACTACACGGCAACGGCAGATTCTGAGGTTGTCGTGATCACCTCTGGCTTGCCCCGTAAGCCCGGTATGACCCGAGAGGAGTTGATCGGTACCAATGCCGGTATTGTGAAATCTGTTACGGAAAATATCCTGAAGCACACGCCCAATCCCATCATTATTGTAATCAGCAACCCCATGGATACCATGACCTACTTGTCTGTCAAGGCCAGTGGTCTCCCCAAGGAGCGTATTATCGGCATGGGAGGGATTTTGGATAGTAGTCGTTTCAAGTTTCGGTTGAGTGAGGCCATTGATTGCTCGCCCAATGATCTCCAGGGCGTCGTGATAGGCGGCCATGGCGATAAGACGATGATACCTTTGATCAATCATGCCACTTACAATGGATCACCAGTTGCCGACTACCTCAGTGCCGACGAGCAGCAGCATGTGGTGCAAGAAACGATGGTCGGTGGGGCCACCTTGACCAAGCTCATTGGTACTTCTGCTTGGTATGCCCCTGGAGCGGCCGGTGCATATCTTGTGGAAAGTATTGTGCGTAACCAGAAGAAATTGTTCCCATGCTGTGTATATCTTGATGGTGAATATGACCAACAAGACATTTGCATTGGTGTACCTGTCGTTGTTGGGAGCCAAGGTTGGGAAAAAATTGTTCAATTCAACCTCAGTGCTGACGAGAAACAGAAATTCACTGCCAGTGCCGATGCCGTCAGAACGATGAATTCGGTGCTTTCAGATATGAATCTGGTTTAGCCATTAGTTGACACAAAACATGAGAACCGCTGCTAACTTGAGGTTGGTAGCGGTTTTTTTGTGCTTTGAGACTGGTGGTCATGCTGCACGGTTGTGCGTGCGCTCACTTTCAAACCTTGCAGCATTCAGCTCCATCACGATTTTCGTGGCCAGATTTGCCGTGATTTCTTTGAGCTCATAGATGATGTCGAAGTGTTCGCTAGCGCCCTTTGAAGCCGCATTGAACATGCTCCAGGAACCATATTGGTACAGATTCTTCTTTAGATCGAACCATATTACCCCCATACTTTGCTTTTCCACCTTTCTCATGACCTTTCAATTTGTGTATTCAACGATTATTTCCTCACTAATTGCATTTTGGTAAGAATATCTTTCATTGTGCAAATAGCGTGCCGACCCGATCGAGAGACCAGCAGGTAATGGGATAGGACATGCAATCCGTAAAGTAGTCCTCCTATATTTTTGGGATATGCACGAACACAATGAAGAACTCATCTCCAGCAGCAATCTGATTAGTCGTGACCTGAGTTGGATCCGATTCAATAGGCGGGTGCTGGATCAGGCGAAAAAAGAGCAGCGCAGTCTCATTGACCGCTTGAAGTTTCTAGCCATTACGGCCAGCAATGCGGACGAGTTCTTCATGATCCGAGTGGGTAGTTTGTATAATTATATCGACTATGGGTCGGAGCGTGTAGACTACTCTGGGCTACACATAATCCCTTTCAAAGAAACGTTATTCAGCGACTGGCAGTCCTTTAGCCAGGATCAAAATGCCTGTTTCACCAATATGCTAGTCCCGGCTTTCAGCGAGGCGGGCTTCAGTATTGCAAAATACGAGGAACTCACACCATCGGAGCAAGGGGAGGTCACCACTTATTTCAAAAAGATGGTTTTCCCGATGCTCACTCCCATGGTCTTCGACTCCTACCATACTTTTCCTACGCTGATGAATAACGTGCTCATATTCGGGGTCGTGACCAAAGGCATTGATCAGAAGGAGAAAAAGAAGATGTCTTTTGTGCAGATCCCACAAAACATCCCCAGGTTTTTCGAGATCAGTCGAGACGACAAGATGATCTTCGTGCCAGTAGAGGAGATGGTTGGAGCTCACATGGAAATGCTCTTCAAGAATGTCAAGCTGGTTTCCAAGACGCTCTTCCGCCTGACGAGGAACGGCGACTTCACTTTGGAGGAGTCGGAAGATATTGAGGCCAACTTCCTGGAGGAATTGAAGAAAAAGCTCAAGACCAGGAAAACGGGACGGGTGGTGCGTCTCGAGGTCAGTGCTCGAGCTGATAAATGGCTTCTCCGTCAGTTGACTGAGCTGTTTGAGATCGATGAAGACAACATTGTCTCCGTTTCACCACCGGCCATGATCGACTACACGGGCCTTTGGCAGATTGTTAATCACTCGGCCTTTTCCCCCCATCGTGTTGAAATGCCCTCTGCAATCAAACCCCTTAGTATGCAACCGTACGAAGAGCAGAGCATTTTTAAGATCCTCAAAGACCGGGATATCCTTCTGCATCAACCGTATAACAGTATCGAGCCACTCCTGGACTTGCTTGAGTCCGCTGCGGAGGACCCGAATGTGCTTTCCATTAAGTTGACGATCTACAGGTTGGCGAAAGAGTCGAGGGTGGTGGCCGCTCTGTTGGCTGCCGTGGAAAACGGGAAGCACGTATCCGTATTGTTCGAGGTAAAAGCCCGCTTCGATGAGGAGAACAACATGCGGCAGGCGCAGAAACTACAACGAGCCGGTTGCTTCGTGATTTATGGCATAGGTGCTCTTAAGACCCACACAAAATTGCTACTCATTGTGCGAAAAGAGCGTGAAAAAGTGAGACGCTATGTGCACATGTCTAGCGGTAATTACAATGAGTCCACCGCAAGACTCTACACAGACATCGGATACATGACGACCGACGACAGTTATGCTAACGACGTGCAGGAGTTCTTCAATGTGATCACTGGACACTCTTTTCCGACGAATTATGAGACGCTTATTACAGCCCCACGTGACATGCGAGATAAGTTAATTGCTCTTATCGGACGGGAAGAAGAAAATGCCAAAAACGGGCTCCCTTCAGGTATCGTGATCAAAATGAATTCACTTCAGGATAAAGACACCATCATGGCGCTATATGCGGCCTCTCAGGCAGGTGTTCCTATTAAATTGATCGTCAGAGGTATTTGCTGTTTGAGACCCAAGCGCGATGGTCTCAGCGAAAATATTGAAGTGCGATCTGTCGTGGGCGACTACCTGGAGCACTCTCGTATTTTTTACTTCCATAATAATCGGGAACCGATTGTCTACTCGGGCAGTGCTGACATCATGGTGCGCAGCTTTGATCGTAGATTGGAATCCCTCTTTTTGATTCGCGATGAGTTCCTCCGAAAGCAAGCGATCAATATCCTCGTTTATAACCTGCGGGACAATGTTAACGCTTACGAAATGCTCGAGAATGGTACCTATCGGTTGGTGAAAAACAATCGCAAGTCATTCAACATTCATCGGGAATTCTACAAGGTCACTAAAGAGATCGTCATGCGCGCCAAGCTGTTCTCCTAGTCATATTTATTGAGTCAATCACTTTTATGTGGTCCACTAATTTTGGAAGAACACGACTTATATTTGCGGGGTTGTAAAGGAAAGACCGTGAAGATGGTCGGTGTTTGTGGGGAATTTTTAAAAAATTATCAATGAGTTCTTTACGAGAAAGAACACAGAAATACAGAGAACCTCAGCGCGTTCAAGAGCTGGGTTTCTACTCATACTTTCGGGAATTAGAGTCGCACCAGAGCACTGAGGTCATCTATCAGGGCAGAAAGGTGTTGATGTTTGGCTCAAATAGCTACCTAGGGCTCAACAATGACCCAAGGGTAAAAGAGGCTTGCATCAAGGCGGTGGAGAAGTACGGTTCGGGATGTGGCGGGTCCCGTTTTCTCAATGGCACCATTGACTTGCACGTACAACTAGAGCAGCAACTGGCGACCTTTCTAAGAAAAGAGGCGGTGATTGCTTACAGTACCGGTTTTCAGGTCAATCTGGGCGTAATCCCTGCAATCACTGGCAAGGGTGATTACATTATATTGGATACCCATGACCACGCATCGATCATCGAAGGCAGCCGACTCTCTCAGGCGACGACGGTGTTTTTCAAACACAATGATATGCGGTCGCTGGAGACGAAGCTCAAGGGCTGCGGCAAAGAAGCTTTCAAGCTAATTGTGGTAGACGGTGTTTTCAGTATGGAGGGTGACATAGCCAACCTCCCTGAGATCGTGCGACTGTCCAAAGAATACAATGCGACAGTGATGTGTGATTGTGCGCATGCTGTTGGTGTCATCGGTGAGAATGGCAGGGGCACACTTTCTCATTATGATGTCGAGGAGGAGGTGGAGCTGATGGGAGGCACATTCAGCAAATCCTTTGCCTCACTGGGAGGATTCATCGCAGGAGATGCCGATACCATCAACTACTTAAAGCACAATTCGCGGTCTTTCATCTTTAGTGCGAGCATGACCCCCGCTTCCGTTGCAGCGGTCATGAAGTCTTTGGAGATCTTGCAAACAGACCCAAGTGTCCTGGCCAACCTTTGGGAGAATACGCACTTCGCGATGAATTCCTTGACCTCATTGGGTTTTGATACCGGACCCACGGAGACGCCCATCATTCCAATCTATATCCGGGACTATGAAAAGACTTTTCAGATGTCCGCGCGGTTGATTGAAGAAGATGTTTTTGTGAATACGGTTGTGCCTCCAGCCGTACGACCTGAGGAGACAATGATCCGGTTCTCCCTGATGGCGACGCATACGAAGGAACAGATTGAGAGGGCTATTGGCAAGATCCATAAGATCGCGAAAGAAATTGAAATCCCACTCAACGAACCCTCCAGTGTATAGTGTCGAGAAGATCGAAGATCAATCAGGACTTAAGCGATTCATAAAATTTCCTTTCTCACTCTTCCGAGACGATCCCAACTGGGTGCCTCCTTTGATCTCGGATGAGCTTACTGTTTTCAATCCCAAGAAGAATCCTGCCTTTGACCACTGTGAGGCTTCCTATTGGATGGTCACTAAAGATGGTGTGGATGCGGGTCGGATTGCCGCGATCGTTCACGAACAGGAAGCAAAAGATGAAAAGGCCCTTCGATTTGGCTGGATCGACTTTATCGATGATCCTGAGGTCAGTCGGCTATTGCTAGAAGCAGCAGAGACCTGGGGTAGAGAGCGGGGCCTCACGACCATGCAAGGTCCATTGGGTTTTACCGATATGGACTTCGAGGGCATGTTGGTTGAGGGCTTCGAGTACCCCGCGACCATTGCCACCATATACAACTACCCTTATTACCCAGAGCATCTCGAGCAGTTGGGTTACGAAAAGGCCATCGACTGGGTGGAGCTTAGAAGCGAGGTGCCGGAGGAGTCCCCAAGGAGACTAGTGCGGCGAGCGCAGATGGTAGAGTCGCGTTTCAAATTCAAGAGTGTCAGACTACATAGTAAGAAAGAAGCGCAGAAGTACGGAGAGGAGCTGTTTGATGTATTGAACAGGTCCTACGAAAATCTCTACGGTTTTCATGAGCTGAGCCCGAAGCAGATCCAATTTTACATCGGTCAGTATTTGGGATTTGTGGTGCCTGAGCTTTTGAGTTTGGTAGTAAACGAAGAAGACAAGCTCATCGGTTTTGCTATCACGATGCCGTCTCTTACCAGCGCATTCCAAAAAGCAAAAGGCAAGCTTTTCCCTTTTGGGTTCCTACATATCCTCAAAGCCATTAGAAAAAACGATATTGCCGACATGTACTTGATTGGCGTATTGCCTGAGTACCAGAAGTTTGGAGTGACAGCGCTTATTTTTAGAGATTTGGTGCAGGCGTACATTGACAGAGGCATCAAAGTGGCCCTAACCAATCAGATGTTGGAAACCAACTACAACGTCCTTCAGCAGTTCAACGAGTTTCAGGAGAGCTCTGAGATCTACAAACGACGTCGCTGCTTTAAGAAAGATATTGCATGAGCGTATTCGGAGAGAAGAACTACTGGGCCCTCATCCTGGGGGCTTCAAGCGGTATGGGCTTGGCTACGGCACACAAGCTTGCCAAAGAGGGTATGAACGTGGCCCTAGTTTATCGAGAACGCAGGACCCGCGAGGAGGAGGTTGCACAGGAAATTGAGACAATGGAGGACCACGGCGTGGAGATCCTAGCCTGCAATACAGATGCGCTGAATGACCTGAAAAGGCAGGAAGTGCTGAGTCAGCTTCAAGATAAGGTGGGGCTCGGCAGGGTTCGTGTGCTTCTGCATTCCATCGCTAAGGGTAACTTGAAGCTCATGACACCAGCACCCTCAGACGAAGCCATTTCCTACCCTGCGCAGTTATTAGAGACCACCGACTTTGCCATGACCAGCGATAGCATGGCCTTCAGCTTGGTGCCATGGCTCAACGATCTGGTTAGTATGGGCATCCAGGATACGAATATGAGGATTTTAACGCTTACAAGTGCCGGTGACGACCGTATTTGGCGAGGGTATGCCGCAGTGGCCACGGCAAAAGCTGCCTTGGAGGCCCTCACAAAGTACATTGCTGTAGAGTACGCCCATCTCGGATTGACCGCCAATGTCATTGAAGCGGGGGTGACCATCACCCCTTCCATGCAATTGATACCCGGCAGTGAGGTGATCATTGAGAAAGCAGCAAGCCAGCACCCCAAAGGGCGACTTACGCAACCCGAGGACGTTGCCAATGTGGTGAGCCTCCTGTGTCGAGACGAAGCAAATTGGATTAATGGAAGCCGGCTGGTGGTCGATGGTGGCGAGCGCTTGCTCTAGTTTTTTCTGCTTTTTATGAATTGACAATCAGTCGATTACCGATTCTTTTAAAAATTTCAAAAAAAAATTGGGGGTATACTGACCCTAGGTTGCCTTAGTACGAAGTAAAGCAACGTTGTGCATTTCCCAGAACGTGTTTAGTCACAATTCAGGAAGTGCTGATTCGGATAGAAGTCTATGGCCTTGAGCACACTAGAAATTGGTACATGTTCCACCTGTCGCCCGTCCCACAAATGATGGAGACCCAAGTGACGGCCATGGATGATATAGTAGAGCAATTACCGTACCAGAGTCCATTTCTGTTTGTAGATGCGCTTACATCGATCTCTGACGAAGGGGTGGAAGGCCACTATACATTGAAGGAAAACGAGTTTTTTTATGCAGGGCACTTTCCGGGGAATCCGGTGACGCCTGGCGTTATTCTGACAGAAATTTCGGCTCAGATTGGTCTAGTATCTCTAGGGATTTTTTTGTTGAAGCCATCGAACGATAAAGCGGTAGTGCCTGTTTTTTCCTCGGCAAATATGGATTTTCTAAAGCCCGTTTATCCCGGAGAAAAAGTGATTGTAAAGTCAGTTAAACAATATTTCCGTTTTGGCAAACTCAAGTGTTCCGTTGAGATGATCAATGAAGCCGATGAGGTGGTCTGTAAGGGAGAGTTGTCAGGTATGGTCATGATGAAAGGAGGTGGTCATGCCTGATAAGCGCGTGGTAATCACCGGACTCGGAGTTGTGGCACCCAATGCAGTGGGTGTGACTGCTTTTGATCGAGCCATCCAGGACGGAGTATCCGGGATCACTCATTGGCCGGAGCATGCCGATCTCAACTGGCGTTGCCATGTGGGGGGTGCTCCTGATGTGAGCGATGAGTTGCTCAATGAGAAACTTCCCGCCTATATCGCGCAGAAGCTGAATAACCGGGGCATCCTCTATGCTTGTTTATCAGGAGTTGAAGCGTGGGAAGATGCGGGGTTGGAGGTACTGAGCAAAGAGACGGATTATGATACGGGCGCGGCCTTTGGCGCCGGTGCCCTTAGCCTTGATAACTTTATCACGTCGAAGACGACGGCCATCGATGAAGGAAAGAATAGGACACTAGGGACCATCACTATCCCTCAGGCCATGGCCTCGGGTGCCAGTGCCTTTCTCAATCAGATTATTGGGATGGGCAATCGTGTGATGTCCAATTCTTCAGCATGCATTACAGGGTCTGAGGCGGTGTCTCAGGGCTATGAGTGGATCAAGCGAGGGAAAGCCAAACGCATGCTTTGCGGGAGTACAGAAGGAGATGGCCGATACATTTGGGCTGCTTTTGATGCGATGCGGATTCTCTGCAGTGCTTACAACGACCAGCCAGAGTTGGCTTCAAGACCTCTGTCAAGCACGCCGATGGGATTTGTACCCGGGGCAGGTGCAGGCGCATTGGTGCTGGAAGACCTTGACAGCGCACTCGAGCGTGGGGCGAAGATCTATGCCGAAGTATTGGGATCATTTGCCAATACTGGAGGACAACGATCTGGCGGGAGTATGACAGCTGCGAATCCAGAAGGTGTGGCGAGGTGCATCCAAGGGTGTATCGACGACGCGGGGATCTCTCCAAATGATATTGACTATATCAATGGGCACTTGACATCCACTAAAGGCGATGTTGTGGAGGTGCGAAACTGGGTGAAAGCACTGGGAAGAGCCGGGGATAACTTTCCTCATATCAACGCCACGAAGTCCATGGTGGGGCACTGCATTGGAGGGGCTGGATCGATCGAATTGGTCGCGACAGTACTGGGAATGAACGGAGGATACGTGCATCCCAACCTAAATGCCGAGGAAGTGCATCCCGAGATCCTGGATCTTGTAGCCCCCGATAAGATACCTACGAAAAAAGTAGAAAAAGATATTGACATAGCCATCAAAGCCAATTTTGGCTTCGGCGACCTTAACTGTTGTGTAATTCTCAAATCCTGGAAAAAGTAAAATAGCTATGACTAGAGAGAGTATACTAGAAACGATGAAGACACTCATCAAGCCCTATGTTGGTGATGTGACTGCTTACTCATCAATGAATGAAAACTCTGATTTGATCAATGATCTCAAAATCAACTCAGCGCATATTGTTGATATTGTTTTGGACATCGAGTCCGAGTTTGACATCATGATCGATGATGAGGCCATCAACGATATGGTGACCGTCGGTGCGAGCATTGACGTAGTCGAGTCTAAGTTGGCGGTTGCCACGGCTCGGTAATGATATAATCGATCTATCAGAGGGTAGGAGGCATAGACCTCAGTACTACGAGCGCCTGAGGCGCCTAAGTTGTAGTGATCGGGAGTTGGCTATGGTTGACTTCTTGCCCGATATCGATGGATTGTGGTTTTT
>JBCCXG010000186.1:0-9760 GCA_039191945.1 Bacteroidota bacterium | reverse complement strand
TGTCAGCAACACCTTTCCGAAGGGCTGGTACGACAATTGCCTCAAGGGCTTGGACATGAACCGCTCCATGGCCAGTTCCTGCGCTTGGGCCTGCCGACCATCCCAAAGCAATTCACGCAGTTCATCCAGTATCTCGTGGGCACCTTCATGAGCATAGTCATGCGGCTGTCCTGTCCAGAGGGTCTCCTCGTTGAATTGGAGTGTGTCGCTAGCGGTCCCCCCATAGACCATCGCCCCGAGTCTCCCATTTCCCACAGGCAGCGCTTCATTCCAGTCCACCGCCGGTTTATCATACCACAGGGAGAGGGAGGGGTCCAATACGTCTTCGGTTTGATCCGGGGTTGAGCACTTGGTGAGGAGGAGAAGAATTGCAGCACAGCGAAGTAGGCTTTTCATCAGGTGTAGGGTTTGGCGGTTAAGGTAGTGTGGACGGTTGGGTTCTGTAGGGATGAATTGGGTTTTTGTTAGGATCTAGCAGCAAGTGCTATAAGGTTCAAATAGGCCGAGAGCTGTTGTGCTCTTTGCATACCTAGGAACTGGGGGCTCTTCTGGAATGAGTGCGCCTCCAGCGGGTAGTAGTTTGAGGAAGGTCACTTTACAATCGTAATCGGAAAATCTCGCCCCTTGGAGAAGGTATAGGGAAACTGTGATTTCCCCTTGTACTCGCGGCTGTAGGTAGGTACGCGATCGTCCAGGTAGGACTTAAGTTCGTAGATCGTGACCTTGTTGTCTTTTGGTGCTCCGTCTGCAGCGCCGCCCAGGGCTTCCAAAAGGACGTAAGTAAACAACCCATGGCCGAGGTCGGCAAACTCGGTCGCAAATTGCTCGCTACCTGCTGCTGCCATGACGTGAATTCCTGCACTCCGAGAGAGTTGGGCGATGGCCTTTTCCTCGACCGCTCCCCGCTGGGCCAGCAACTCGACCGAGCCGCCGGATTGGCAGGCGTCCATGATCACCAGTTGCTTCAGTGCCTTGATCTCTTGCAGTTGAGTCTGCACCTCAGCTGCTGGCAGTGCATATTTTTCCAATGCTTTCTTTTCGTACAATCGGGCATTGTCTGAAGGAATGAAAAAGAACTCGTTTTCTACCATGCTTCCATGGCCTGCGAAATAGAAGACAAATACATCCTCCGGATTTACAAGGTCGGCCAATCTGGATAGCTCGGATAGGATGCGCGCTCGAGTGGCTTCGTTATCGTAGAGGGTAAGGACATGCACTTCTTCAAAGATCCGCTCACTTTGATTAGTGAACATATCCACCATCGCGCTGGCGTCTGATCGTGCGTAGTTAAGGTTGAGCTGAGGGTTGCGGTATTCATCCACGCCGACCGCCAGCACATAGCACTGTGCCGACTTGCCTCCGAACTCGGACTGCATAGTGATTTGATCCGGCGCTGATTCGACACGGCCTTTGCTGAATGATGTTACCACAAAGTCATTCTCACCTGCGATCAATCCCACTTTCATGCGATATTGACTGGTATCACCCCGTGTGCTGATCTTTTCAAGTTCTTGATTTTCAATACGTTTTCCGTTGTGGAGTACCTTGATGTCCTCGAAACCTCCGCCCTGATCAATGACGCGGAAGAAAAGCTGAGCAAATCCTTCCTCAGTCGTCTGGAAGGCGCCCATTTTAATCAAAGGAGGAGGAGAGTTGCGCAGTTGCCGATTCAACCCCTGATACTTTCCGGCGCCACCCCTTGATTTGAAGAGGAGCGGAACGAGGTCCGGTCGATAGAACTCTTCGAAGAATTGATCTACCGCATAGGTCTTGATCCCATCGACGAAGTGAATATGCGCCCTAGCCTGTGTGGTAGCATTGAAGTAGCCCTCCTTGGTTTTCACCATCCAATCGCGACTACCGATATGGATGTGCTCAAAGAACTCTTCGCCTTTCTCAAAATCCCAAAACTTGGTGACGCCGTCTAGCCCGGTACTGATCAGCATCTTGTCCCCTTCATTGAAGGCCATGGCCGTGACGTCCGCCTGATGTCCTTGCAAGGTGCGGACCTGGCGCCCAGAGGAGGCGTCCCATACCCTGAGGACCCGATCTGCCCCTCCGGTGACCACCCATTGACCGTCCGACGTGGCCACGGCATCGTAGACAGGACCGACGTGACCTTTCAGCTTACGGACCATGAGACCCGAGGCTAGGTTCCAAATGCGCGTGGACCCATCCCAGCTGGTGGACATCATATCGCCACCCGGCAGGAAGGAAATGGTCGAGACAATATCGGTATGACCAATGAACTGGCGTACCGACTGTCGGGTATCGATTTCAAACATTTGCAGGGACTGATCTAACAGCCCGGCTACCAGGTAGAGGTCATCTGGTGTGAAGGAAATGGCATACGGTGATTGATTATTGAAGTCGAGGTATTGGAGGCGCTGTCCGGTCTGACTGTCCCAGACCTTGGCCGTGCCGTCCCAGCTTCCGGTCACTAGCATCGATTCATCATTACTCCATTTCACCTCAAAAATGGGTTGACGATGCGCCTCGATATTAAGCCGCAATGCACCAGATTGAGCATCCCAAACCATCAGTCGCCCATCACCTCCGCCAGTGGCCAACCATTGGCCATCTTTCGTGAGTGCTTGCGTCAAAACCGCTTTGTCGTGTCCAATGTATTCTGTTACCGTTTGGCCGTCCGCTATTTTCCATGATTTGGCCATGGTGCCAAACTTCCCTTTGATCAGCTTCTGCTGGTCGGGCATCACCAGGAGTTCGTTTTTGTACTTAATGTACTTGGCGATGTGGGACTGCCAATAGTTGTTGGGATCGTAAGTCAATCCATCTGCTTCCTTGCTGTTGAGAATGCCTCGGAATTCTCGTATAGGCTGGCGGGTCTCAAGGTCCCACAAAACGGTGATGTTGTCATTTTGTGCCGTCGCCAACCATTGTCCGTTGAGGCTCATGGCGAAGTCATTGACTGCCGACTCTTCTTCAAAAGACATTGAAAAGGCCTGCTGGTTTGTCGTCAGATCCCAACCGGTGATTGCGGAGGTCGTGCCTATGATGACCATTTGTCCAGAGGGATGGAATTGCACCCCTATCACCTCTTCGACAGCGGTTCCCAGTTTCTTTTCAAGGGCTCCGGTTGCCAGGTTGTAGATCTTGAGCGTGTCGTTGTGAGATTGCTTGGCCAGCCACTGACCATCGGGACTGAAGGAGGTAAAGGTGGCGCATCCACCGCACCAACCGTAGTCCAGCGTGAAGGCGTGCTCCAGTGACCAATCCGAAGTACGGTAAATGTTCGCCACTCGGTTGTCTTCACCAATGGCCAGGAACTGCCCGTTGGGACTGAAGGTGAGGTTGATCCCGTAGCCGAGCCCTTGCTCCGGATTGACCTTGAGGGTATCGGTCGCTTGCTGTGTTTTGAGGTCCCAGATCAGCACTTCGCCCATGTACCCCCCGGTCGCCAGCCATTTACCGTCCGGGCTGAAGGCCACCGCCGTCATGTACTTCTCCATTTTTGGGGTAGTAAACGTCAGTTCTCCGGATTCGATGTCCCATACTTTGGCCGTGTTGTCTGCGCTGCTGGTCGCGAAGGTTTTGGACTTAGGACCCATGTCAAGGTCATTGATGGTGTGTTCATGGCCCAGGTAGGTGCGCACTTCGCGGCCCGTGGCGATTTCCCAAAGCTTGGCCGACTTATCGCGACTGCCCGTGATCAGGTATTGATCATCGGTCGAAAATGTGACGCTTTTGACCACCGCATCATGACCTTTTTGGATGACCGTGGCGATCTGAGCGTCGGAATGACTGTGAAGGCAGAATGTGGTGAGAAGCAGTAGGAGGCGGGGTGTTGCTGGCATGGAGTGTTGGTTCTTTCAGTCAAAGTTAGGGGTTCGGCGCCGGAGGGTCAAGGGGGTGGGGTAGTGACGCCATAGGCCGTGAGACTCAATTGAGCCTAATGTTGAAGTTCACAACCTTTCTGAACCCTACTTCCCGATACAAAACTTCGAAAAGATATTCTCCAACAAGTCATCCGTAGTGATGTCGCCGGTCAGCTCGCCAAGGTAGTTGAGGGAGGCCCGGATGTCCATGGCTAGGAAGTCGTTAGTAATTTGACTATCAATCCCTTCTAATACTTTATCTAAAGCTTTACTGGTATTTCTCAGTCCCTCATAATGACGGCTACTGGTGACGATGGTATCGGCTGCGGATATGGCTTCGACATGACTCAGTTCGACCAGCTTGGACTTGAGCACGTCTAGATGTGCTTTTTCCTTTGCGGAGATCTGCAAGTCCAGCATTCCCGACAGCCTTCCGTCCACAGAAGCCACATCTTCTTTATTACCGACGACCAGGTACGGGACGCCGAGTGCTTTGACTTCTTCAACCTGCGCCCGCAAGTCTTCCCCATCCACATCTTCGAGATCAACCAGGTAGATGATGACGCTCGCTTGCTGCATGCGCTCCTTCGTTTTCCCGACCCCAATGGATTCGATCTGATCGTCGGTTTCCCGCAATCCAGCAGTATCTACGAAACGGAAAATCACTCCATCAATGTTGATCGCGTCCTCGATCACATCCCTAGTGGTACCTGGAATATCGCTGACGATGGCGCGCTCCTCATTCAGTAAGGCATTGAGCAAAGTGGACTTGCCGGCGTTGGGTTTCCCCGCAATGACCACTGGAATACCGTTCTTTAGCACGTTGCCCAGCTCGAAACTGTTCACCAGACCCGTGACAACCTGCTGGATCCGTAAAACCAGGGCCTTCAATTCATCCCGGCTGGCAAACTCCACATCCTCTTCTGAGAAGTCCAATTCCAACTCGATCATGGAAGCGAAGTGAATCAAACGCTCGCGTAATTGCTGGATTTCGTTCGAAAAGCCACCTCGCATCTGCTTCATGGCAGTGTCGTGGGCCGACTTGCTTTCAGCCGCGATCAAATCTGCCACGGCCTCGGCTTGTGCCAAGTCGAATCGCCCGTGCAAAAAGGCCCTTTGGGTAAACTCCCCGGGACCTGCAAGCCTAGCGCCTTCGCGTAGGAATAATTCAATGACCCGCTTCAGGATGTAGGGCGAACCGTGACACGAGATTTCGACGACATCTTCTTTGGTGTAGGAGTGGGGCCCCTTGAAAATCGTGGCGACAACCTCATCCACAATCTCCTCACCATCGGCCAACAAACCGAAGTGGGCGGTGTGCGATGCCGCTTCTGACAAGTTCTTTCCTCGAAATACCTTTTGAAATATATCAAAACTATCTGACCCTGAGAGTCTTATCACACCAATAGCACCCACTCCTGGAGGGGTGGAAAGAGCGACGATCGTGTCTTCAAGCTTCATTTATCGAGTTTTTTGGTTCACTCATCGATAATTCACGTTCACTGGTCGAAACCACTTAATGGTACTTTATATATAATTTTTTGCACTATTCAGTTATACGTTTGAGCTGTATTTCAACCGTGTAGACGAAAGATATAATTGAACCAGCGAATGTTTAACCTTACACGTGTCTCCGTGTTAGTGGTGGTCTGCTCTATGACCACCACTGTTTTCTCACAATCGCGGACGACCATCACCGGCGCCAGGGCAAGTGCAATCGTCTCCTCGGCGCAGCAAGTCATCACCGACCGCGAAAATAACCCCACTTTCATACGCTTTCAAGAAAATACGCCCGTCAGAGAGCTAGCCTACCTGAAAGAAGGAATGGGGCTGGATGACGCTTGCGACATGCAAATTAGCGCCAGCCACAAGGACGAGCTCGGATTTCAGCACGTCAAATACCAGGAAACTTACGAAGGATTGCGTATCGTCGGCGCTGAGTACATATTTCACGTCAAGGGTAGTTCTGTGATCAATGGCAATGGGCGAGTCTACCGCGAGGTGAACGTCAACACCAACCCGGCACTCACTGAAGAACAAGCGCTGAATCAGGCGCTTCTCGAGATTGATGCCAATGCTTACATGTGGGAATCGAAAGAGGAGGAGACACTCTTGCGCCAAACAACTAATGATCCCACCGCTACCTACTACCCATCTGGGGAATTGGCCATCAGCAGCGCTAACTATGATCCTTCGGAAGCGCTGCAGTTGGCTTACATCTTCGATATATATGCCACCGACCCACTAGGCCGCTTTGAGGTTGAGGTAGACGCACATACTGGGGAGATCCTCAACAAATATGACAAGATTCACCACACGGCAGCAGTAGGCTCAGGTACCACGCTGTATGATGGTGACGTGCCGCTCCAGGTCACCCAGCACGGGGGCCATTACCATTTGACGGAGACAACACGCGGCAATGGAATTCATACCTATGATATGAACAATGGCACCAACTACAGCGAAGCTACTATTTTTCAAGAAGGAGATTCGTACTTTGATGAACCGACCAGTATTGCCGGGGTGAGCGCTCACTTCGGAGCGGGTGCTACCTACGATTACTTCTACAACAATCACGGTCGAAACAGTTTCGACGATCGCGGTGCGGCAATCCGTTCTTACGTTCACTACTCAACCAATTATGTCAATGCTTTCTGGGATGGATCGCGAATGACCTATGGCGACGGTAACGGCACTTCTATTACTCCTTTGGTTTCATTGGACATTGTCGGGCATGAGATTGTCCATGCTTTGACGCAGTACTCTGCCGGGTTGATTTATATGAATGAATCAGGTGCCCTCAACGAGTCCTTCAGTGATATTTTTGGACAGTCTATCGAGTTTGAGACTTTTCCCGCGACGGCCAGCTGGAATCTGGGCGATCAGATCTTTACCAATGGTCGCAGTATGATTCGGTCATTGAGTGACCCAAAGAGTCAAGGCCAGCCCGATACCTATTTCGGGGAGCGTTGGTTTACGGGGTCGGACAATAATGGGGGCGTCCATACCAATAGCGGCGTTCAAAACTACTGGTACTATCTTTTGGTAGAGGGTGGCTCTGGAACCAATGATTATGGTTACAACTATGGTGTCCCAAGTATCGGTAGAGCGGCAGCTGACGCTATCGCCTATCGCAACCTGACGGTCTATTTGACGGCAAGCTCCAATTACATCGACGCCAGGGCAGGCGCTGAGCAATCAGCGATTGACCTTTTTGGTGAAAACAGTCCACAACATTTGGCAGTGATTGAAGCATGGAATGCCGTAGGGGTGCCGTCCGTGGAGCCTGTCCTCACGGTCGCTTCTGCGCTTGATTTCGGAAACGCTATTGTCAACAACACCGCCACCCTCGATCTGGCCATTCGAAACGATGGTTACTCTGACCTGTCAATCACTCGGATTGAGGTCAATAACGCGGTTTTTGTTCCTGCTACCTCCACGCTGACCATAGCTTCCCTGGCGACTGAAAAGCTGGAAATTGCTTTTTCTCCCACGGCAAACCAGCCATACAGTGGACAGATGACAATTTATTCTAACGCCGATACGGTGACGGTCAGCCTTTCTGGCACCGGAGTACAAATGCCTTCTTTCACATTGTCACAGGACTACTTCGATCTGACCCACGCCGCGGGGGAGTTGGCAAGCTATCCCATTACGATTACTAACAACAACTCGTTTGGGCTCAATTTCAGTTTTGATACGGACGCTCCACAAAACGCAACGCCCACCTTCATTCCTACATCCACCAAGCTCAAGGTGGGCAAAGGTGAGCTAGAGGCATTCCGTGCCGTTCCTTCACTCAAAGGAGAGGATGTAGGCAGTGGTTATCGTTGGCAGGATAGTGGGGAGGGCGTCGCCTTTGACTGGTTGGACATCGAGGGCATAGGTACAACGGTGACCTTGGGTGATGATGACAACAGTGATTACATCGATCTGGGCTTTGATTTCGATTTTTTCGAACAGGCCCACAATAGTATTTCCATTGGTAGTAATGGTTGGTTGAGCTTCACGGTCAATTCTTTTGGCTTGTGGTCGTTACCGTTGCCCGCTCCTCAGGCCCCCGCTAATGTCATCGCGTGGATGGCCCATGACCTGTACCCGGGAGGACCTTGCATCTACTACCAAGATGCGGCCAATGAGCGCTTTATCGTGCAATATACCAACTGGACAGATTGGACGACACGCACTGGCAGTTACACAGTGCAGGTTCAGATCTACAAGAGCGGGAAGATCCTGATGCTGTATCAAACGGTTGTGAATCCCGTCGGTGGAGTCATCGGCATCCAAAACCAATTCAAGGCCCAAGGGCTCACGGTTGCTTACAATGATCCTTCCTTTTTTCGCAACAATTACGCCGTAGAGATATCGAGAATCCCAAGATGGCTTCAGGCGTCTCAAGAGGAAATTTTCGTGCCTGCCAATACGTCCAGGGCCTTTACCGCAGAGATCAATACCACAAGGTTGATTGCCGGTGACTACTCGGCCAAACTGCTCCTTGGCCTACCGGATTACAATACCCTTGTCGATGAGGTTCAATTCGATCTGACCGTCGACGGAAGGGCCAACTTGTTAGTACCCGGCAACCTCAGCTTCGGCAACGGTAATGTGGGACAGGAAAAATTGGAGACGCTGGAAATTGTCAACAATGGATCAGAGGATATCCTCATTTCCTCTATTGCATTTGACAACGGAACCAACTTCTCGACCACGGCCGGAAGTTTCACCGTACGTGCCCAGCAAGAAGCTAACATAGATGTACGCTTCGTTGCACCGGGACTAGGAGAATACACGGATGTCCTACGAATCAATACCAATGACCCGGACGTGCCGCAGAAGGCTGTGACGTTAGTGGGCCGTGGTACCTTGGCTCCGGTACTTTCAACAGATCCTACCAGCCTATCTGTGACGCTCGCACAGGGGGCATCGACCACCAGAACGATTGTCGTATCGAACATCGATAATGCCGATGATTTAACGTTTTCCGTCGGCTATCGCAATGTCGAGACCGTCTTGGGTAAGAGTCAGACTTTTGTCGGCTCGGCGCCCGTGGCGGACGACAAGGTCGCCGAACCTGCGGTAAGCGAACCGCCCATCTACAAGAGTACCGTAGCAGCAGAGGTATCCAATACGATAGGAAACAATACGGCCCTCTCGGAAGTCAAAGCAAAGCTAGATGAGTCCTACAACTCGATCACCACTTTGATTCCTAATCGATTTGACTTTGCGGAGGGAGAGACGGGCACAAACATCGGCGATGGTGGGGATGACCTTTACGACGGTGGCAACTTCCTATCTACCAACCTTGCAGGCCCTATTGCCTATTCCAATGGTCGGATCCTCACGCACAGTGCTTTCGGCGGTTCGAGCTATTTCACTGAAAAGTACACTGGCCTCTTTGTGCTTAGCGCTGATCTGGGAGGAGCTACGGGGTTTACGATCGATGGTAACTTGGGGGCGGATGGCGGTGGATCGGTCGATGGAGCCGTCCTAGAGATTTCTAGATTTGGAAAGACGTTCCTGGGTTTTGTTAAGAGGGTATTCGAGTCTGGGGACCCATCGGTCAATCACTTGATCATTGTGGAGAGCAATGGTACAGCTACGCACGAGTTCAGTACCAATACCAATGATGACCTGCACGAGGTGTCCAACTTATCGGGAGTTGATAGAATGTACTATCTCCTGTTTAGCGCGGGCAACAATGGAGAATACATCAATGACGCGACGATGCTTAACATCATAAACATTTTTGGGTATCGTCGATGATAACAGCTGGCTGTCTGCCGACCAAACCTTAGGGACGTTGGCTGGTGGCGAGCAGGTCGGCATCGATTTTGAGATCAATGCCAGCGCGCTGGCTCCAGGATCATATGAGCAAAACATAGTTTTTACAAATAGTGGCACCCCATCGGCGGTCGAGGTGCCCG
>JBCCXG010000185.1:0-9784 GCA_039191945.1 Bacteroidota bacterium | reverse complement strand
GAAAGGTAGTATTGTTGGCTTTCGATGTATGGCGGAAATCGTCCCGTTTTAGATGACAATGCTCCGAGAGGCATCATCCCCGATCTCTGTTTCTGTTCTTTTGTACCCAAACGGATAAACGTTTCAAATCGACTACTTTGGAAGTAGATCCAGTGCCACCTGGAGTAGGCGCTCTTTCACTTCGAGCAGGTGGTTGAGTTCGACAAGGTGCTGCTGAGACCGCTTTAGGATCTGCTCCTCTTCCTCAAACAAACCGAGGAAGCTCAGAAGTAGGCCCTGCATTTCCTCTTCATTAAGGCCGGAACGGGCGTCATTAGCGCCAAATTTGGTTACATATTGCTGCTTGGTACTTGCCACCTCCGCGAACGCTTTCTTGTTGGCTTGTTGTGCATGGAGGATGCTATTCCATCGGTCTTGCAATCTTTCAAACATCGTCGCGATGTGCCGTAGACAAGGCGTTACCACGTCTTGGTCACCGTCAGCGACTTTGCTTAATAGTGCATCCATTTGGCGGATATCTTTCTCCAGATGATCTCGGAACGCTTCTCGAGATAGCTCCCCGGACTCTTGCCTGAGGTCTTGTGCGTAGCCCAGGTCCAACAGGCGCTCCCAAACGGGAGCAAAGTTTCGATTGACCTCTACAGTGCGGTCTCCCAATGCGCCCTGCTCCGCTTTGAATCGAGCCAGCCTCTCCTGAAAGGCTTGTTGAATATGATCGAAGTCGGGTAGTTCGTCCATGCTTATTATCGAGCGCAATTTACGCAATAGGGGCTTTCGGGTCTGAGCAGTATCCGCCCTTCTGGGATGGGCCGCTTGCATCGACGGCACAGTCCGAAGTCGGGTTTGGTCATGTTTTCAAGGGCCTCTCGCAGTTTGCCCAGTTTCCCCTCCGCATTGCGGAGTGCAGACTCGGTGATGCTTTTGTTATTGATGGCGTCCATCCGCGAGATCCTCCCAATGGCGTTGTCTGGGGAGACGGGTTGGGACATGTCTGCGTAGTCTTTGATCGTTTGCTCGGTCTTCTCGATCTCCTGCAGCAGCTTCGCCTTGAATTCTTTTTTGTTCATGCATGTGCAAGATACGACCTTCAAGCAGCACGGCCCGCGGCTTTTTGGGGCCTTCTTCGTCGCATCACGTCCGTGATCTGCGCTGCGACTTCGTCTACCTCCTCCTCTGTGTTGGTTCGAGTTACTCCCATTCGCAGACACTCCTGAGATTCCTCGGAACTGAGGCCTATGGCTTGCAGAACGTGTGAGATTTTGGTGGATCCGCTGCAGGCGGAGGAGCTCGAGAGCAGGATGTGGGGTAGCTGACCCATTAGCCATTCGTTCGGAATGCCAGGTATCCTGACATTGAGATTGGCCGGGTGGCGATGGTCCGGATCGCCATTGAGTTGCACTCCATGTACTTCCTCGCGAAGTTTGCCCCACAATCTGTTGCGCAGTGTCAGGACATGAGCGGTGGTCTGGGCGCCCTTTTCTTGTATGAGCGCACACGCCTTACCAAGACCAACGGCTCCTGGAAGGTTGACGGTACCCGATCGCACACCGCGTTCTTGTCTGCCGCCGAATAACAGCGGAGGCAGCTCGAGGCGACTGTACAGGGATCCGATCCCGCGAGGTCCGTAGATCTTGTGGGCGGAGATGCAAGCGAGATCTATGTTCATCGCATGCACGTCTATAGGATGCCATCCTATTCCCTGTGTCGTGTCACAAAAGAAGAGCGTCTCTTTCTCGCGGCAGACCTTACCAATGGCTTCGATAGGGTGAATCGTGCCGATCTCATTGTTAGCAAGCATGATTACCACCAGAAGAGTCTGTGCGGTGATGACTGATGCGAGTTGGTCTAAGTCTATATGGCCGAGCCCATTGACGGGTAAGTAAGTGACTGCATAGCCTTTTAGCTCGAGGTGCCGGAGGGTCTCCAATACGGCTGGGTGCTCGGTTACTTGCGTGACGATGTGACGTTTGTCAGGGAAAAGTTGAGTGAGCCCGATGACCCCGGTATTGATCGCCTCTGTTGCGCCGCTGGTGAAATAGACTTCTTGCGGGTAGGCACCCAGTGTATTTGCCACATCCATTCTGGCCGCTTCTAGAGCTTTTGCCGCTTTCCAGCCATTGCGATGCTGCCCATTCCCATAGTATTGGGTGAAGTAGGGCAGCATGGCTTCCAATACCAGCGGATCGACCGCGGTACTCGCGTGTGCATCAAGATAGATCTCTGGGTTCATCAGACTCACTCTTTTGACTGTTTTAGAAAGACAGTGTCTTGGCGCCTGCGGCAATCCATTCTAGCATAGGGCCAGCTCCAACCACTTCGGAGCCTTCGTACGTTTCCTGCGGATTGAGCCCATGGTGGTTGAAACAAGGAGCGCAGGTCCAAAGGGTCCCGCCATTGGCGAGGAAACCAGTAATGAGCTCTTTGAGAGTTTTGAAGGGGGCCACATGCGTGTATTCGCTACCGTTCTCCCGACTCAGGTCTACGCCGTCTGAGGTCAGAAAGATGCCGACCTCCATGCCTTTGCCGAGTGCAGCATTGGCGATGGTGAAAGCTACACTGGATACATCGTTGTTCGTTCCTTTAGTAAGAAGGATGACTAATTTTTGATTACTCATGATTTGTTGGAATTTGTGGATTTGAAGAATTTATTTTTTGATGGCTAGGACAGAGATGCTTTTAATGCCATAGTTCTGTGTGGCGCCCATAGCACCTTTTGAGATGAAGGCATATGGATTGTTGACCACCTGGATGACGTCCATTTGGGCATCTGTGATGAGTTGAAGGTATTGGTCCACTTGCATCGCTCCGCCGATACATGCTGCCCAGTACGTACTGTTGCATGCTATGCTCTCTGGCAGTTGCTTCTCTGAGACGATGTCCGAAATGGCCAGCTTTCCACCGGGCTTCAGCACGCGAGCTGCCTCTTCGAAGACCTTGCGTTTGTCGCTTGACAGATTGATAACGCCGTTGCTGATCACCACATCCATGGAGTTGGCTATGATGGGTAGCTGCTCGATATAGCCATGATGAAAGTTGATGTGGTCATCCAGCCCGGCTTTGAGTTGGGTAGCCTTTTGGAGCTGGGCATCGGTCATGTCGATGCCGACGACGCTTCCCGTCGAACCTGTCTGCTGGCTCGCGTAGAACACGTCCATCCCGGAGCCACTGCCCAGGTCCACGACATGTTGGCCGGGCTGGATATTAGCAAGGCCAAAGAAGTACCCTACCCCCGCGAAAGAATCAATGGCCCCGGATGGGATTTGGTCAAGGGTTTTGGGGTCGTAACCTAGGCGCTCTGCAAGCGCGCGACCCATTTCAAAGTGATACTTTTTCTCTGGATGCTCTGCCACATCCTTGTACATCTGCTTGACCTTGGCTTCGAGGTCTATTCGATTTACACTTTGTTCGATTTCAGTTATTGCTGTCATGGCAATTAAGTTTTGAATGTTAGAATTCTCGTTCGTCATATTTGACAGCTCGAAGTACGGGGACATCGGTCTGGTGGGCGGAAATTGTAGGTGGATGAAAGGTGAACAAAGAATAAAAGCAGGTGGGTGTGAGGTGGACAGATCAGAGCAAAATGCTAATAGTCAGTGAGTTGTGATTTTATGTGAAGGAAACGGAATGTTGAGGATTTCCGCAACTCCGGATCATTCAAAGCTTAGGGAGAAGGCATGCTTCAACGAAGCTCGAGGAAAGTTTCGCTTCCGTTTTCCTTCTGCTTTAGAGACGAGGGCACACAGTTTCTCCACTTGCTTCGCTAAGGTGCCACCACGCTGGGACGGTGGCTGATCCATGAGTTGTGCTCAGTGCCGAGCTAACTATTTCCTATCCGCCTCGCCTCTTGGGGTGAATTCGTTGAGTAATGCTCAACTTGACATTCGCTCTTTGGTCCAGCCGTCCAACTGCTGTCGCAGATAGGTGATGATAGGATCGACTTTTGTGTATTTCGCGCCGTAATCCAAATTGAAGCCATAGTCGAAGTCCTTCGGGTTGTCGCCCTGCACGTGTTGCAGTAAGGTTTCCAGTTTATCTATCGCTTTTGCTACCTTGGCTTCTGGCGTTTTCACTTCGTTGTACTCGTCCCAGAGCAGTAGGAGCTCTTCCTGCTGTCGCTCCGGCAAAGGAGACAAGACCTGTAAAAAGTCCATTCGCTCTTCCGATGTCTTATCCTGGTTTGGGTCTTGATAGATGGCCGGGATGTCTCCGTTGATGATCTCGCCCATATCGTGAATGAGGAGTATTTTCAACAATCGGCTAAGGTCCAGTTCCGGGTAGTAAGGATGAAGCAATGCGCCCATGAGACAAAGTCGCCACGTATGTTCGGCAACACTTTCCTGACGGCCCGTGGCCGTGTGGGCACTCCTGATTGTACTTTTCAGTCTCTCGGCAATCTTGAGGAAGTCGAGTATGGCATCGAGGCCTTGGCTTAGCTTCTCATCGGTAGGCATAGCTCCAAAGATAGATGGGACGGATTCCTATTGCCAACTGGAAAAGAAATTACAATGCTAAGTCCCATGGGAAAGGTGTCTGGAGGATTAGTTTTTGAGTTAATTGCTTTAACAAAAAGTGGGTAAATGAAAGGGCACGGATTCTTCCGCGCCCTTCCCAAAGTCAATTCATGCCTTTAGTCGCAACCCAAACCTCGCCCTATCCGGGGATGTCAGTGCAGGCTTCGTTGTTTGTCTCATTGGACTCGGAGACATCTCCATTGATGTCTGCTTCTGCACATATTTGACAGTCAGGGTCGAAACAGTTATTACCAGGATTGGAGGTAATGGTCTGTGTCCATTCCTCTCCAGGGTTGAGTGCTGGGACTGCCATCGTCACAATATTTGCCAGGCCGGGATCGAAGGCTACTTGTAGCGATGAGGCTCCGGCTGGTGCCAAGCCATTGTTGCGTACGGTCACCATGGCCTGAAGCGTACAGCTTCCAGCCCCCGTCGGACACTGGTTGCTTCCATTGACATAGGCTACACGCGTGACGAGATCAGGTCGATCGCCCGTGCCGGGATCATCAAAGTTACACCTTGGGTCATTGGGAGGGCAAGGCCGAGGGGTGGGACCAGGATCGGGATTGATGACTACCACAACACCAGGATCTTCGCAATCTGCTTCCAGTAGGACAAACTGTGTTGGGTTGCGATCATCACCTGCATCTTGTAGCGCCAAGACTTCCTCAATAGACATCCTCAACAATACCACATGAACGTTGGGCTCTTCACCGATTTTGACGATCACATCGATGAACTCTTCATCATTCGGGATGTCTTCCCGGTCGGGTACGAAGATGCAAATGAGCCCTCCGAATGAAATCGCGTTGGGATTGTTTGTATTATCCTCCATAAAATTCATTCCCTCCGAAACCACAATGCCATTTTGATCAGCAATTCTTACCATCAAGCTGGCCACGATGTCACCCTGATCCGGCAGGCACTGATCTGCGAATAGGCACAGTCGCTGTTTTTTGACCAGTGCTAAGTCAAACAATGGGAATCCCACCGGAAAGGGCAAGAACTGATCCCAGTTGGCACAAAGCAATTCCACCCGTACACGAGGCTTTTCGAAGGGAGTCACACGGAAGCATCGATCCGGATCCACGAACAGGCTCATTGCACTGCTTGGGTCTGGAAGCATAGCGATGAGCTGCTCTTCTGGGCCATACACTTCGAAGGTGACAAGACAGTATTCTCGTGGCTGTAGATCTGCCGGCAACTGCATGGGACCCGTTTGTATGAGGTCGATTTGAGGAAAAAGGCGGATAGGCAAACGTGCCTCAAAAGTTTCCCCACTGGCATCCTCAACGACTACCAAGGCGAATATAGCTTCTTCCAATTCGCAATCCTCCGCTTCGGCTATCCGGCCATTGGAGGCGCTGAGCTGAGCAACAGACATGTCAAAAGACACTTCTGTGAGTGAGACCTCCGCGTCGGGAGTCTCTTCATTTTTACAAGCAACCAGGAGTACCAGGTACGCAATTAGGATGGCTACCATGGTCAGCATGGGTCTGATGTAGTTTTTCATAACGATAATGATAAATTGTGTGAAAAAAATGGTAATTGGTTATGATCACATTGGGGTCAACCGGGCAAGGGGCGAATTGAGCTGAACGGAAATTTCCCAGGAACAAGTACCTCGTTTTGAGGGTGTTCACTATTGGGCCACTGCAAAAAGTAGGTGGCCCAGGGCGCGCCTATATCATTTACCATTTGGTATATTGATTATAACTGTTTTATGGACTCATGTCAAGAAATATCTAGTGAAAAATCACTAGATAGTGGGATGATCATATTCGGGACACATGGATAGGGGTTGATGACGTATTTTTCATGGCTTTGCCTTATGGCAAAACTTTTTTCAACAAGGGATTGTACTAGCTTTGTATCAGCACGCTACGCTATCCTAAATGAAATACTATAACTCCATCGTCGAAACCATCGGCGATACGCCGCTCGTCAAATTGAGCAAAGTCACCGAGGGCATCAAAGGAACAGTTTTGGTCAAAGTCGAGTACTTCAATCCCGGTAATTCCGTCAAAGACCGGATCGCTCTTAAAATGATCGAAGATGCTGAGAAGGAAGGTATCCTCCAGCCGGGTGGGACCATCATCGAAGGTACCTCGGGCAATACGGGGATGGGCCTTGCTCTGGTCGCTATTGGGAAGGGCTATAAGTGCATCTTTACCCTGGCCGATAAACAGTCTCAAGAGAAAATAGACATCCTTCGGGCAGTGGGTGCGGAAGTCATCGTGTGCCCGACGAATGTGGAACCTGATGATCCGCGATCCTATTACTCTGTTGCGAAGAAACTTAATGCAGACATCCCCAATTCCTTCTATCCTAACCAATACGACAATATCAGCAATACGGTCGCTCACTATGAGACCACCGGTCCTGAAATCTGGAGGGATACCGACGGCAAGATCACACATTACGCAGCGGGTATGGGGACCGGAGGTACGATCAGTGGCACATCGAAGTACTTAAAAGAGCAAAACCCGGACGTGGTGACCGTGGGGATCGATACCTACGGCTCTGTTTTCAAGAAATTTAAAGAGACGGGTGTCTTTGATGAAAACGAAGTTTATCCTTACCTCACTGAGGGTATTGGTGAGGACATCTTGCCTAAGAACGTCGATTTTTCACAGGTCGATCACATCGTGAAAGTGACGGACAAGGATTCGGCTATCATGACACGGGTGATGGCTCGAGAGGAAGGTTTGTTCATCGGATGGTCGTGTGGCGCAGCGGCCTTCGGAGCGCTGGAATGGGCCCGCGAGCACCTCAAAGAAGACGATGTTATGGTAATCATTTTACCAGATCATGGGACGCGCTATCTGGGTAAGGTTTACAACGACAATTGGATGAAGGACCATGGGTTCCTGGAAGCTCGAAAGTTTGCGACGGCCAAGGACATCATCGCGCATCGCAATGGATCCGGACAATTACACACCATTGCGAAAGACATGAAGGTAGGCGACGCCATCTTGAAGATGAGTGAGAATGGCATAGACCAGGTACCTGTCGTGGATGGCGAGCACTTCGTGGGCAGTCTTTCCGACACCAAGGTGTTAAAGAGCCTATTGGAAAATCCAGGACTCAAGGATCAAGCTGTGGCAGAGGTGATGGATCCTTCATTTCAATTTGTCGGTATGGACAACACCATTGATGTACTTTCATCCTTAATCAGTAAAGAGAACAAAGCCTTGCTGGTGAGAGACGAATCACACAAGGTCCATATCATTACTCAAAGTGACCTCCTGGTGGCGATGACGAACTGATAGCCCATTGACAATCTTCTGAAAAGTCTCTATATTCGATAGAGTTATTTCAAAATTTAATCAAACTCTTTGCTTGCAATCCTCTCCCAATGGAGAGGATTTTTTTATTCCGAACCGTGAATTGCTAGAACATTATGCCCTGAACGGACGTGAAATCATATGTAAACACCGCAAGAGATGAGATTTTTAGAAGATTACAAATGGAACCAGTTCACTACCGGTAAGAGCCGCAAGTTCACTTTCCGGAAGTCGATGGATGAGAAGATGGTCGCGCTGCAAGCCCGCAGTTTTAAGCAACGTTCACGAGAGAACCGTAAGGTGGGGGGCATCCTCCTTGCCTCGATCCTCATTACTTTTTCGCTGATCGTGGTCTTGATGACGATATAATAGGAGATACCATATAGAAGTAATTGTATCCAGCCATGGAGGCTTCTCTACGGGATGTGCGACAGTCTAACTTTCTTTAGAGCGCAGAGACTTTGTGGCGGACATATGCTATTGGGGCCGGGTGCTATCATCCATCTGTTTTCAACTAAAACATGTGGTGAGACCAGAGCTAACTGGCACTGAGCTACTCCTTCTTCACCACCTCCAATTCATCAAAGAAGATATCGTAGTTGGGTACCTCAAATTCCAATCCCCTCACCTGTCTTTGATTGTCCAATTGAAACGTGATCAGTCCAAAGTCAAACCAGGCGTGGGTCTCGTCCCACACGATCTCCCAGGTGTCGTGGTGCCAGTGCCGAAGTGTCGCAGATAGGAGAGGTGCTTTCGAAAAAGTCAGCTGCAGGTCGTTTCCGTCTTGTATGACTTTGATGTCTCCGTGCATCGGTGCGTCATAACTGCCTTCATAGGAGGAGAGCTCCGCAGAAGGCATCGTCCCCTCTACCTTCGCCCTTTTGAGGACGCTGATTCGACTTTCGCCCCCGCTAGAGTTACTTTCCAGGCGTTCCTTCGACCAGTCTCGTAGATCCGCTTTTAGGAATTGATTCATGATCCACAGCGTCAGCGGTAGCGTCACACCAGACATGCTATTGGTGAGGATCACAATTCCGAGCTGCTCCTCGGGGACCATGGCCACGCGAGAATACATGCCATCATACCCGCCGCTATGGGTGGCTACTTTACGGCCGTGATAATCATACAACCCCCAGCCCAAGCCGTAACCGTTAAAGTTGCGACCGGGAAAGCGCTCGTGGGACGTAGCGCTGATCACGAAGCTGTTGTGAGGTGTCCAAAGTACATTTTGCTGCTTCGGGTCGAGGAGCGTATCTCCCTCCCAGAGGCCACTGCTCAGGTTCATTTGGAGCCATTGACTCATGTCTCTGACCGAGGAAATGATACCCCCTGCAGCGCCCATATTGTCCCATTGCGTCCAGGCGATCGGTTGGTTAGCATCGTCAACAGGCTTGTGGGGGGTAGCCACATTCGACGAGGGAAGCCTTGTGGTGCTCGTAACGGTCCGATTCATGCCAAGGGGAACGAAGAATCGGTCCGCCACGAACTCATCCCAGGCTTGACCGGTTACCGCTCTGATGACCTCGCCGGCTGTGATGAACATCAGGTTCGAATAACCATAACCCGCTCGAAAGGGGTACGCTTGGGGCACGTACCGGATGCGTTCGATGACCTCGCGCTCCGATAGTTCCGACTTGTACCATATGACATCGCCACTGTAGGTGCCTAGTCCCGCCCGGTGGCAGAGTAGGTCTGCAATTGTCGTAGACTGTGTCACATAAGGATCGTAGAGCTTAAAATAGGGTAGGTATTTGATGACTGGATCGTCCCATAGCACCTTTCCTTCATCGACCAGCACCGCGAGTGCGGAAGAGATGAAAGCCTTGGTGTTGGAAGCAATGGCAAAGAGCGTGTTTTCATCAACTCGGGTGCTGCTTCCCTCTTTTTGCACACCAAACCCCTGAGATATCCACACTTTGCCATCCTTGACAATCGCCACTGCAAGGCCAGGTACACCCCAGTCGATGCGCGCTTGTTCGATGTATT